>CALEBT010000012.1 GCA_937942875.1 uncultured Ignavibacterium sp.
TATTAAAAAAAATTATTAAATTTAATTGCTGAACAAATTATAAAAATTTGAATGCTCTTAGATTTTTATTATCTTCCTATATTGATCAAATTTAAAACACAATCGGGGTGGATTGATGAAAAATTTATCCTAAATATTTATTTTGATATTATTTATAATTACTAATGCTTTAGCCGATACTTTAAAATACCGGGATGCTACAAAAGGTTATACCTCGCTCAATATAACTGACTATCCAATTCATTGTGAAATGTTACTTTTAGGAAAACCAGCATATATAAAAAAAGTCAGAGTTGGTTTAGTTGGCAGTTAAGGAACATTCCGCGTTCGCATTTTTGGACAGGAAGGCAGCACTTCCATCTTAGTAAGCAATTCTAACACTCAAACAGAGGCGAATGCGTAATGTTGGTAGAAGAGATATCCTTGTCTGTTCAGAATGTTCGTAAAGTTTATAATGTTGATAAAGTTGATGGTGTTGATAATGGTCAATATTCCTTTGGTCAGACGGGGAGGTCCGACCTAATGCGTATTAATGTGTCGCATTTGCCCACAGGAGTGTATTATGTTAGAATTGGCAATGCAACGAAGATGTTTGTGAAGATATGAGAAAAAAAATTAAAATTTCACGACGTTAATCATTAACGATTTACTAATATTAATTACAAGTTTATGAATATAATCTAGTTTATCATTTATAACTTTATTAAAAAATTAAACTTACTGAAGGTATAATAAAAAATATTTTTTCCCATTCAGCTTTTCACTTCAAATTTTTGGATATTCTCTTTCTCAGTGTAAGAGTGAATGCACTATAACCTGCGTATTAAACTTTTAAGAAATCCATCCTTTGAAACTCAAGCGGCACTCATTTCTTGCAAGGAGTAATTTACCTTACAATACATCGGTCTTAATACTGTAACTTTTTAATTTTGATTCTGTTATAATATGTTATATTACTTTTAGGAGAATCTAAATGAATTTTTTTATAAGTTTCTACAATGTTTTCAATATTCTCTTCTTAAGTGTTCCTCTGGTAAAAGTTTTGACAAAGACTTTAGTGTTACTTTCTCTTTGGGCACTTGCCTTGACAAGCCTCGAGGCGCAAAGATTGACTTGGTTAGGAACGTTCGGTGGCAACTGGAGTGTTGCTAATGGCGTTTCGGCCGACGGCTCAGTTGTAGTTGGAGAGGCGCTGAATACAGGAGGACAGCAGCGTGCTTTTCGCTGGACTGCTTCGAGCGGGATGCAAAGCATTGGTGAGCTTGGAGGCTGGTATAGTTCAGCATATGGCGTTTCAGCCGACGGCTCGGTGGTGGTCGGATGGGCATATAATGCAAACGGTGATTACCGTGCATTTCGTTGGTCCGCTTCAGGCGGAACACAAGACCTTGGTACGCTCGGGGGTAGATATAGCTGGGCGTATGATGTTTCGAGAGATGGTTCTGTTGTTGTCGGACGCTCATATGACTCTAGTGGTAACAACCGTGCCTTTCGTTGGACAGCTGCAAATGGGATGGAGAACCTCGGTACACTTGGGGGGTTATACAGCGTGGCTTATAGTGTTTCAGCTGACGGTTCGGTCGTGGTGGGTAAGGCAAGAACCGCAAGTGGCGAAGGTCGCGCTTTTCGCTGGTCAAATGGTGTTATGCAAGACTTGGGTACCCTTCCCAGTGGTTTTGAAGGTTCGGCAGTTAGCGTTTCCGCTGATGGTTCAGTTATAGTCGGATGGTCTGGAGATGCTTACCACAATTTGAGAGCCTTTCGCTGGACAAATGGCATGATCCAAGACATTGGAACAATGTTGGGTGAAAATTTGAGCCAGGCTCGGGATTTATCTGCTAATGGTTCGACTATTGTAGGCACTGCAAATCATACCAATAACAGAAATCATGCCATTCGCTGGACAGAGGTAAACCGAATAGAAGACCTGAACCAAACTTACACCTCCTTGCTAACAAACGGTTCGTTATTGGAAGAAGCCACTGCCATCTCTCCCGACGGGCGCTACATCGTGGGCTATGGCATCAACGCCGCCACGGGTCGCACCGAAGCGTTCTTGCTGGACACGCAAGGACCCAGTTCGTCAGCCGAGCAGTCGGAATTAGTGGGAAAGTTGATGGAGAACTTTCCAAATCCATTCTTCTCAACAACCACCATCCGTTTTTGGCTATCTCGAAGCGAGCACGTCCGGCTTGCGGTCTTCGATCTGCTCGGTAGGCCCGTTGCAACGTTACTGGATGAGTGGCTGCCCACGGGGATGCATGTAAACGAGTTGGATGCTACGCACTATTCACCCGGGTTGTATATATGCCGACTGCATGTTGGCACGCACATAGAGCAGCATCATATGTTTCTGCTCAAGTAAGAAATCGTTCGTTTCAGATGGCTCGCAAGAGCCTCACTTCAAATGGAAATTGAATTGTTATAGTAGTTTATTTTACATTATAGGAGAATCGCAATGATAATTTCTAAAGTGTTCGCTTGTTTATCAGATATGTCGTTCGGGTGTAATCGGCACAAGAACTTTGCGATAAGGGGAATATTTTACGTCACTGTATTGCTTTGCGCGTGGACGAGCACTCGAGGACAGAATGATCTCCGTTTTTTCGATGATTTTGAGTACGATGTAGCACGTTCAGGTACTAATGTCGAAGTCCATTTTCGTGCTTATGGTTGGTCGGATGTCAAAGCAAATAACTCACATTTTCAGCGCGGTTCGGGCTACTTATATACTAGGTATGATTCAGTTCGCAGATCTCGGGTGTTAGTGATGGAATCTTTGCCCTCGATTAACCGAACACCCGAGGGATTTAGAACAAGCCAGACCGATTATTGGTTAAAAATTGGGGGCTTGCCTGAAAGCGACCTGACAACGGTACCCGCCAATGTCTGGATTCAGTTCTGGACTTATGCTACACCAGAAAGTCGCTTTCCGTGGCGACAAAAGGTGCTTTATCCTTGCCGTGGCCCCTATCCTTGTTCTCGTAGCGGCGGTCGCACCGATTATGAGTGGCTATTTGCTTGGGGTTCAGGTGGTTACGAGACAGAACCTGCTCCACCAGGAGGTCGTTACCTTGCTCTTCATGCCTGGAGCGCCGACTATCGGGGTGATCGAGAATATCCAACCAATAGGCAAAAACTCTCTCAGAACCTTAACAAGATCCCTCTATTAGCAGGGCGCTGGTACCAGGTGCGTATGCATATCGACATTTCCGGTGAACAAGGTATCTATGAAGCATGGATTCGTGAGAAAGATCAACCGTGGATAAAGGTGGCAGAATGGATTGGCGACATTACCGAAAATTTCTCCTGGCCAATACCAGAGAATGAGCGAGTTGGATTTCGCGTACTGGCTATGCCAACAACCGTAGACGGTCCCGATGACTCCACGACTTATATGGATGATTTTGTTATAACAACGAATGAGAAAGAATTACCCTAAAGAATTTATTGAAATCACATAATTAAAAAACTTATTTAAGGCATCACCACTTAACTGAATGTTTGATGAATTATATCATACGAAATTGTATTCTATTCACTTTAAAAAGAGTAATAATAGCTTAGGTGAACTAATGCGTGCAAAACATCAATGCTTTATAAAAAAATACAAGATTTCCATTATTTGCTTAAGAAAAAAAATATGGTTCGATAGAATAAAAAAGAGTGTGCCGAATGGATTAAATAGCTTTGAAGAGCTTATAGTGATTTAATATAACAAAAATTACATTTAAATTTAATCTAAATTATGAAATACATAATAATAACCTTTTATAAATTCTAAAAGCAAGTTTGGTTGGTTCATAGTCTTAAAAAGGGAAGACTTAAAGAAGTATAAAAACCCCGGACAAAATTTTTCAATTCATAGCTATCTTTCTTTTAACTGCCTACAATCGTATAATGTTTATCAATCTTTAATTTTAAACCAACCGAATCTGTAAAACATTAAATAGATTTTATTACTAATTCAGTTTGGAAATTAGTTACTTCATTATTAAGATTTTCTAACTATTGTATGAATGCATCAATTCCAGCTTCAGAAGTAATATCGAAATCTTTTTCTGATGCTGATTGAATACTTTTACTTTGAGGTTAAGTATAATAAAAAGGTATATCAAGAATTTTTAGTTGTTCAATTTAGTCATCAATTAAATTTATAGGGAAATTATTATCATCAATAGCATTATAAAGAAATTGTAAAATTAAATCCCTCTGATTCTGTTTTTAAGTATATTGGCACTAAACTTTGTCTTTGAATTGTGTCATAAACATATGTATTCCTTAAAAGAACTCTTATTGTAATATTAAGTTGTTCTAAAAGTTCTAATGATTTTATTTGGATTGCATTTTTATTGATTAATGAAAAAAGTAATTTCTTACGGTATCCAGTAATAAAGGAATCTAGATAATTATTGATTGAAGAGTACTTCCCTGATTTTGAAAAATGCAAATGCTTTGATTGAATCATGACTGAATTTTCACATAAAGATATTTTATTTAATTTAATATTTTGTAATATTTGAATTTGATCAACAATCAAAATGAATTATGAGACTTGAACTAATACTAAGACCAACCAAAAAAAACTATATAATACCAATAAATTATCATTATCCTCTTAGTTCAGTATTTTATCGTATTTTTTCTTATGGCTCCCCTGAATTTGCAACTTGGTTACATGACAATGGTTATATAAACCAAAGGGGTAAACCATTAAGATTATTCAATTTTTCTAAAATTTTCTTTTCACAATATAAAGTTGAGGGAAATTGTATTCATGCGTCAGGTCTATTAAAAATAATTTTTTCTTCACCCTTGGATGACTCTATCGTACCTGCTTTTATTGATGGTATTCTGAACACAAGGAACATAATTATATCAAATAAGCAATATGGAGCTAAATTTAAGATTCATAACGTTATAAAAATTCCCCCTCCTTTTTTTATTCATGATATGAAATATATTGCATTGAGTCCAATTGTATCATCTATTGTCAGGGAGTCCGAAGACGGTAAGAAGTCAATATATTTTTTCAAACCTGGGGATAAAGATTTAACTTATCAACTAAAAAAAAATCTTATTAGCAAATATTCATTAATATATCGTCAAAATTATAATGAGATAATTCATTTAAATTTAGATTTTGATTATATAAATAGATATGGTGGTAGTAAAAAAATAACTAAGTTAATAACAATAAAGGAAGGGGAAGATGATGAAACAAAAGTAAGAGGCTTTGTTTGCCCTATTGAAATTTCAGCAAATCCAAAAATGCAAAAGATAGTGTATGAATGCGGTCTAGGAGAGCGAAATTCAATGGGATTTGGAATGGTAGATGTTTATAGGTAAAATAATTAGCTTCGAATAAGTTTCACAACTGATGAAACCAATATATCAGGAAGTTGGATTTCATTTATTATTTCTCGTCCAAGATAACCAATTTTGAGCCTTAAAGGTTCATCTTTAGAAATTAATTCAGATACCTTTTCAAGCTGAGATTCAATTATTGCAAGGATTTTATTATTGCAGGACTTAGCTAAACCAATCCATTCATAAATATCCATTTGCTTGTTTGAGACAATTATGCAATGGCTGCATTCATTTAAAATTAATTGGTTATACCTGTCAATTTTACCACCACAATCAACGAAAACAAGTTTTTTGCTTTTTCTAAGGTTTTTGATATCATTTATAACCTTTTCAACAAACTCATTATCGAAATTATTTTTGTACCTGATTAACTTAACATTTTTACTATCGCTTTCAGCTGACCAATCGCCCTCTCCATCAGGACATCCACGCACAACAAAAAAGTCTCTCTGAAAAAAGTCATCAGTCAATTTTGATTTTAATTGTTTCTTTAAAACCTGAAGCAATAACGATTTACCGCTATGGGGTGGTCCTATAAAAGCTATAACTGGTATATTTAGGGTCTCATTGCTCATTTTAATGAATTCTAAGATTTCTTTATTTGGGATGATATCGCCGACTTCGTAATTAATTGATTTGTGTTTTTGTACTATTATCCCACCCAATCTGGGATCATAAATCCCTACAAATGAAGATATATGAAGTTCATGTATTAAATAAGCATACAACCAGATGGGAGCACGTCCATTTATTATAACTCCCTTCTCAAAATTAATATTATCTGGCAGTTTCAAATGTTTAAGATCAGATGGTTGGATGATTCCATTTCCGGATAAGAAAATATCAAGAATCTGATACTCGTTCGGTGTGTCAATTATTTTAAAAATGATTTTGTTATTCATAATCTTTCAATAACTTGATTGTGTCGTGAATCAGTTTTTCTATATTTTTCAGAGCTTTTTCGGTAGTTACGTAACTTTTTCTCATACTGGCGTGATTTATATCATTTCTTAATTCTCTGACTTTTTGCCAGGTATTTGTAAAATTATTTAATATTATTTTTTGGTTTTCTGATAGTTCAGTTATAACATTGCCAACATCATCCGGATGAATTTCATTTGTAATTCTTGGTTGATTAAGTAATTTCTCTATTTCCTCTCTTTGGTTAATTGGATTCTTATTGAATAATATTGCTAACTTTGAAACTAATACCTCTCTTGCTAAAGTAATTGCCTGCATAAATTGATGATTTTCTAAATATAGTTCGAGCATTTTTATTTGAGCATTAAAGCCTTTGGGGGTAAACGATTCACTCTCATTGATACATAAATCTGAAAATTTATTTTTAAACAAAGTTAAGAGAGGTTCGATTGGTTTGGACTGTGGTATTCTAATAATGTCATCCTTAACAGAATCTACCTTTTTTAATAGATTTTGTGTTAATGAAAATGTTTCTTTTACTCTTACGATATCAAGTGAATTGCTTAGTTTATTTAAAGATTCTCCCAATCCTGATAATTTTTTTGATTTTTCTTTAGCATTATCAATGTAGGTTGATTTATGCAAAGTATTTATTTTATCACGTAACAATTCGGAATTACCATGATTAACAAAATCATAAATAGAATAAGACCAGTCAATTATATCAATAAAAGGTGTTAAATCGAAAACAGGTGCTACATAGTTCTCATCTTTTGCTTCAAAAGCTCCATAGACAATTCTTTCAATTTTAACATTTTTTAATGTTTTTAAATATTGAATTATGGAAAGGGTAACAATTGGTAATGAGCGAAAACTATGTGTTACATCGATGATTAAATCTGCATTTTCAGGTATTTTTGTATAAATTCTTTCAAAAATTTCCCAAAGCTCGCCTTCATTTCTGCCATCTGGAATACTTATAATTTTAGTAGGGGTTTGGCAATCACAATCCTTAATATGTTTTTCTTCAGCTGCTTTGGTTGCTACTATTAAAAGCTCGTCTAAGTTAAAGAATTGTTCAAATGCCTTTGGAAAAAGATTTGTCTCAACAACTTTATCTTTGAATTGATATTTAACTTGGGTGTAATTTGATGTCCCGATGAATGTCAATCCGATTAGCATAGCATTAAGTTCTCATTCTTTCTCAAAATTTATTTCTACCCATCCCAGAGCTTCTAATGAATTCTGTCCTATAACATTATATCTGCGTGATATTGGGAAATCACCAGTGTCTTTGATTTCTTTCTTGGAAATTTTGAGTTTATTAAGGATATCTAAATAAGTTTTTCTCACAGTCTGTAGGTCATCTGGGGTTTTATCAAAATATTTTTCTGTTGGGTTTGCCAATACTTCAAATAATGTTGTTCCGTAAAATTGGCTTGCCCAACCAAGTTTTACGCTGTTTTCTGGTAATTTTTTATTTTCTGATATTGCTTCTTTATTAAGTACTGATGTTGACAATGATTTTATTGAATTTTTCATTCTTGAAATTATTTCTTCTTCAAAATCAGTCTTGTTATTCTTACTCAACTGATTCAAATTGAATCCGAACAATTTCTGGAATTTCTCTTCGAGTTGAATCCAAATCTTATTGCCTTTGGTATCTCTTACATCTGGTAATCTTGATTTTAAGGAAAGAAGATAATCTGTATCTATGCTGATCCTTGATTCGAATTCTATTCCAGTTTGAATTGCTTCATAAATATTTAGTTGTCCTTGCTCTTTGCCGTTTGTTAAAAATAACTTAGGTTCTATGATGCTCCCGGCTTCCTCGACTGGTTTTGAGTTTGTGTCAGTAATATGAATGAACTTCATAAGGTCGTATTTTTCATCATTATATGAGATTTCTCTTTGCCCATTACGAAATACTTCACAACCGCATTTAAAAATCCGGTTTTGAATAAAATCATCTATGTTTTTATCTTTGTTTCCAATTCTCTTTCGCCCGTCAATTTTTGTTTCAAAATTTCCGTTAATTCTTTTCAATTCATTAAGTAACCATCCCCAGTCAGTATTATCTAACATATACTGCGTAGCTAATGCCGTCCTTAACATTCCTTTGACACTTGAGCCGGGTATATAAAGCTCATTGTTTGCTGTTTTTATTATTTCCGAAACTGTCTTCCTTATTTCTTTATTTGAATGTATTTTGTATTGAATGAAGGATTTATCATTCTGAATTTTAATAGTTAATTCCTCGCTTAATTCTCTATTATTTAAAAATCTTTCAACAAAATTAAAAACATCAATTTGGTAATCCTTTTGCTTTTTCGATTGTCCATATTTGTCTATTTCTTTTGATTTTTTCTCAGCCCATCGATTTAATTTGTCCAATCCATCATTGCCAATCTTATCCAGTACAAATCTAAAACAATGGTCAATATTTAATCTATAAATGGTATTCCCGATTTTTTTTATATCAAAAATACCGATTGTTCTTCCTGAACCTATGTGAATCGGCGTTAATGTCTTAATTTTTAATTTGTACGACATATTATGTCTCTCTTAAATTTGCTTTAATCATAAAACCTAATCCGTTATGATAAATTTTTTTATTGCCAAATTCCTTTACTACGTTTATCATCCCCATGAATTTAGAATCATTAATTTTTGGAAAGACAGAACCCTCTCCAAAGCACAAAACTGAGTCTTTAAAAATATCTTTTGTAGCAAAAAAAGTAACCCCGATTTTACCTGTTCTTTTTTCAAGGCTATAATATATTTTATCCTCGTTCTTTTTGTATTCTGACAATTCTTCTGCTTTGGGGTTATAAATTCCTAAATTAATAATAAAATTTGCGTGCTCGGGTTGTCGGATTGAAAAATCTTCTAAAATTTTATCTGCTAATGCAAAATGGCCTTTCCCATTACTACTGTCAGCTCCGAATCCATAATGATGAAGGAATCTCAATGCTGGTTCTAAAATTGATGAATCGCCATCAATAAGGAAAAATAAACCCCCATTTTCAAGGTAAATTTCGTTCATCGAAAACAATAGCCCTCGTTCGTTTTCCTCTTTTGTGCTTGTAGTAAGTCTATCAAGAGACGTTTTTTTTGTTATAATTTCTTTTTTGCTGTATATTTCTTGTGAAGCTTCATCACCTTGGTTGAACTCGTTATATAAATCCGCTTCTGATTTCTCCCCATTGATCAAACTTTCGAATGTAAATAAATCAACTTGAGTCTTTTTCTTAAATTTCTTGAGTTTCTCAAGGTGCATTCTGTAAGATTTAACGTCAGATTGTGTCACTTTATTTAAATCAAATGTCTTAAATATTGGTTTTGGGAAAAAATATGTTTTTTGGTTAGTTCCTTTGCTATTATTTTCCCAATAGTAAAAAGCCGAAGAATTTATAAATGGTGGATTACCAGAATAGAACTGCTCGAGAACTTCCTCAAGGTATTTTTCGGAATAGACATTTTTTATGGCAATCATTAATAAACCCCAGAGAGTATCCGAACGTAACTCTGTTCTAAAACTGCTTAATGGCTTTAAATGAACAACTTTCATCAATTCAGTTTTCCGTATTTTTCTTTAATCTTTTCTGCTAAGTTGCTTTCTTCAAAATCAGATAATCTTTTTTTGAATTCTTTGCCTTTTTCAATTAATGCTTTGTGTGGTTTGCATGAATCCTTGAATTCATCAGAGCCTTTTATGTAATCATCAACTGTCAGCAAAAACGGTTCTGTAAATTTAAAAGATACCTGCCCATAACCCCTTGAGCCACTGCCTCCCAAAGCTGAATGCTCAAGCAATTTCAAGCCGTCGAGAAAGTATTTGAAGTATTCCTCATCCTTTTCATTATCAACTCTATAAATACCATAAATGAACTCAACATTGAAAACGGAACCCTTCACCACTCTTTCAATAAATCTCGGATTAGCATGCGAAGTTAGCCTGTCTATAGTATTTTCGCCCTTGTATTCCGTATATATCAATTCCGTGTTGAGGTTTTCCCACATTCTGATGGTTTCCTCGTCGGGATAAGCATCTCTAATTATCAATCTTGAGGGTCCATCCTGCTTGTTGTCGTCGTTTGCTCCGGTTCCGAAAATTCTGTAAATCGCCATATTGTCTTGATATTCTCTATTATTGTTGTTTTTTTCTATAACTTCAAACCCAAGTTCAAAAGCCAATAATGATCTTATTTTCCCTTTGAGCGATGAGCCAGGAATATATGGGTAATTTGTGTTTGGATCACGTATAACGGGTGAATCCACCCCCCCAATCTCGAATTTTTCCTTCGAACCGCCAATGTGCAATCCTGTCAGGCATTCCATTTTGCCTTTTAATATTATATTTCCAAGAAATTTTCCTGTCATTTGATTTATCTCCTTTAAATTTTAACTTTCTTTTCCACCGTGAAATTTATGATAAGCGACAATTGATTCTATTAGTAAGAAAAAATTTTCTAAAGCATTTAACTTCGAGTCGTTATTTGCTTCTATAACAGAATTAATAGCTTCAAACATAAACTCTTGAAATTTTTCAACTTGTGGATTTCTTCCTTTTGCATAAGCCAATTTAGGTTTCAGTAATATAAGGCTTGATTCAATTTCTTTTGTCCATTCTTTTTTCTGTTTGAATTTAGTTCTAATTAAGGTTATTTCAGAAAAAACATTTCTTATCTGATTTGTTTTAATTGATTTAAAATCCTCGCCTCTTTCATTCGCTATTTTATTTATTAATTTAGCACTCGCCGTTGATAAATCCCGCGGCAATTGAGTTAACTGCCTTGAATGATTATGATCATATACCATATTCTTTTCTCCTTTTATTTCTTTGTTTTTCTTGTTTTCAATAATACATAGGAAGCAGGTATGACAAATTCCTCATACCAATTTTCAAGCTCTCTTGGTTCTTTTTTCAAAAAATATTCTGCAAAAGTTGTTTTATAATCTAGTTTCTTTTTCTCAAGTTCCTGAGCGTCAACGCCCCTTCGTGCAAAATGATAATGTATTTTCGAAGTCGCCTGCCAAACTTTTTCAACCTGAAATCTGCCCTTCTTGTCAAAGCATTGCTGTGTGGTTTCGAGCAAAGTATGAATGAATGATCTTGGCAACTGCTCTTTTTTGTTTTGTTTTTTAACAACATCGTGCAAGTTATTTCCAATTTTAATTAATTCTTCAAATTTTTCCCATTTAACTTTCCGACCAAAGATAGCAATTCTGTCCTTTTGATTATCGTCAATGCCTTCCCTTTTCATTTCCCATCCTTCAATGCTTTTTGCTTTTTCCAACTCTTCCCCTGAACTTCTTGCAGAATATGCTATCGGAAAATCGTCCTTCTCGATAACCACCCCTCCGGAAAGCGTCAAATTCATATTATTGCAGGCAAATTCACAGAATTTATCTCTAACTTCCTTAACAAATTTGATTATATTAACCCACGAACCAACAGCAAAAAGGTCGTCTCCACCCGAATAAACAAGATAAATATCTGATTCTTCGGCTATTTTTTCAATTGTTCCGCTGAAAAAATGATTCATCTCCCTCGAGAGAAATGATAATCTGGTTGGCGTATAAATCGATTTTTCGTCCTGCCTCCTTTTCACAAATTTCAAGCCATAAGCAAATATCGCACCCAGCGAGTCCACATCCATCCTTGCTATTCCAAGCAATGGGTAATTCTCGGAATTTTTTTTGGCTATTTCCTCGAAAGTTAAGGGCTTATTTGATTCTTTATCTATGGGAATATAAGACCCCGTAAACTTAAATGAATAACCCAAGGGGTTCTTAAGGTTAAGTGAAACATCGGATCTTGTGATTTCTGTATCGCTGATATTATAAATTATCATCGAATAAGGATTATTTCCATCCAGATTATAAAGAGTATCTTTCAATTTCTTTTCATCAACAAGCAAATAGTGAAGATTAAGATTTGCTAAATTAATGTCAACTTCGGAGAATATCTTCTCGGAGGTGTTTGCACTTGAAAGGATCTGAATTAAATAGTTCGATTTAGGTAGCTTTTCCCCAAGCTTGTCAAAAATATTTCTATATTTATTAAATTTCTTCGATTCTTTTTTTGCGGAAATTGGTTGAAGCATTATATCTTCGAGGATCGAAAAGCATTTTTTTCTTTTCATCTCCTGCAAAACGGCTTCCAGTTCCTGCATTTTTTCCGGAAATTTCTCCAATAGTTTTTTTGATTCCTCCTGAATACTACCAATTACCAATTGCAGATTTGTCCCGCATGCCTTGAAAAGCTGTAAATTAATTGTTCTTTCAATCTCAACCAGTCTTTCCCTGTTTTGCATGTTGTTTGGGGCTATCATAACAAAATGACCGCCGTTGTTGAAAAAAACATTGGCTTCCCACAAATCCAGCTTCCTCATTATGTAATTTGCCACTGCATCGGATAGAATTCTTACAAAAAATGAACGCCCCCTTAATACTTTGGCGACATTTTCTGTCATTTCCAGCTCGTTGTAGATAAACTTTTGAATACCTGAAATATCTCCTTTTATCATCAGGCATTCATTATCTTTATCACCTTCTTCGATGCAAATCCAGAGTGCCGCTACCATTTTGGAATGGTCGAATAATGATATATCAGGAACGGTTTTATAAGATGCTGAGGAAATGTAAGTCAGATATTTTTCGCAGATAGAATAGAAACTACTGAAAAATGTTCTGAAATCTGCTATATGCTTTATTTTCTGTAAGTCATTTTGAAAATTTTTATATGAATTTGCATGCTTTTCAATCATCTCTTTTTTATCAACTTTCCAATCCTCTTCGGTAGTTTGTCCATTTTGAGGTTTTTGAGCTTCGAATTTCAGCGGGTCAGGGTCATAGTAGTAAACTTGTGTAGGTAATGGTGCTTTTCCTATGTTTATCCTCGATAAAATTGAGATTAGCGGTCTTCTCGATTCCCGGCTTTCGGAATATTCCCTGTCGGTGGAAGCATCAATAATGTCTGCCAGCTTAACATTTCCACTTGCCCTTTTTCCTGCACTATCAAGCAAATTGAGGATTACATTATCTCCATTGACAACAGATGCATCCTTAAAATATGACTTTATCAAAGCCGTACCTAACCTTTCGTGGTCTTTTCCCGGGTGATATTCCTGTGACTTCCATATAAATTTACCTATGTCGTGTAGAAATGCACCTAAATATTTAGCTTCACGTTCGGTCATTTAGTTATTTTTTAAATAAATTTGACCTCTTATTGCTAATTGTAAATATAAAAAATAAAATTCAAATTCCAAAATAATAATTAAAATTTTTATCTAGCAACCGATAAATCATTCATAAGATTTTACGTCCAATTTTTTGGTGCTATTATGAAAAGAAATTACTATATTTTTTCCTCTGGGGTACTAAAAAGGAAAAATTATACACTACAATTTATCCCTAACAAAGAAATTGAACCTTATGCCGATGACAATGAATTCGAAGAAATTATGCTCAGAACAAGAGAAAAAGACGAAAAAGAATACTCCAAAGATTCTAAAAGTATACCCATCAACGATATTGAATCAATTTGTGTTCTTGCTGATGTTACATTCAACAAAAGATTTCTTGAATTCATTGCCAGCAACAAAATTCCAATGCATATTTTCAATTTCTATGGCACTTATAAGGGTACATTTTACCCACCGGATGAAATCTTCAGCGGTTCTTTGCTGGTTAAACAAGTTAAATTTTTTATAAGATTATCCCGAAGAATCTATATTGCCAGAAAATTTGTCCTTGGAGCTGCTAACAATATCAGGCGAAATTTGAAGCGTTATGCTTCGAAGGCTCCCGAAATAGTGAACATTATTTCTCAAATTGAAGAAAAAATCAAAAAGATTGACCATTCAAAAGATATTCCCTCCTTGATGAATATCGAGGGAGCTATTCATAAGCTCTACTATTCAGCCTTTAATTTCTTTATTAATTCTGAAATTAAATTTACAAAAAGAGAATTCCACCCTCCAACAACACCTATGAATGCACTGATTTCATTTGCTAATGCCTTGGTTTATTCATCTATTGCAAATGAAATTTATCGGACAAAACTATCCCCTTTGATTTCATTCTTGCATGAACCGGCGGACAATAGACTTTCGCTTGTTTTTGATATTGCTGAAATTTTTAAACCCTTGCTTGGTGATAGACTTATCTTCAAAATGCTAAATCAAAATTCAATTACCATCAAAGACTTCGAATATCGCAATCAAGCTTGCTACCTTAATGAAACAGGTCGAAAAAAATTCGTGGAAGCCTACGATAAAAGGCTCGAGAAAACTATTGTTCATCGTCAGTTAAAACGAGAAGTCTCTTACCGCAGACTCATTCGGCTGGAATGTTACAAAATTATTAAACATATTCAAAAACTAGATGATTATAAACCTTTTATTATATGGTGGTAATATGTATTGTATCGCTTTCTATGATGTTTCTGAAAAACGTGTTGTAAAAATCCTGAATATTTTCAGACAATACCTTCACTGGATTCAAAACTCTGTCTTCGAAGGAAGAATAAGCGAATATTACCTTAATGAATTAATGGACAAAATACAAAAAAATATTAATCCCGACGAGGACTCTGTTATTTTCTATACTATGCAATCCGATAAATATATAAATAAAGTTTATTTAGGAATTCAGAAACAAGACAAAACTTCAAATATTATCTAAACTTATATAAATTTTACCAAAAAATTAAATCTCGAATGATTCAATTCGATAGGATAATTGAAAACTTTCAAAATCATTTTTTAACAAAAAGAATATCACAATGTATTTATGTATCAATAAAAACCGAAATCTCGAAAATTCATTCGAACTTAATATAAAATTATTTTAGCAATTAATTATATTATCATAAACTTAAGAGAAAAAAATAAATTTTAATCAAAAAATTCTTTGAATTCGAGAAAAAAAAACTTATATTTGAAAAAATAGAGGGTATAAAAATCATTGGAAAGTGCGTACTTTGAAATCAAAAGATTTTAGGTTTGAATCGTACTATATTAGGATTAAGAGA
>CALEBT010000013.1 GCA_937942875.1 uncultured Ignavibacterium sp.
GGTTGAGATGTCTTTGTTAATCTTACGGTCGCACGCCGTGAGCGTGCGTGGATTGAAACATTGTCTTTACTGTTTACTTAATCGCACCAATCTGGTCGCACGCCGTGAGCGTGCGTGGATTGAAACATAATAGAAAATTTAGAGTTAAAAGAGATACCAAGTCGCACGCCGTGAGCGTGCGTGGATTGAAACTTGACATCAATGTCTGCGTTCCAGCTCGCAACCTCGTCGCACGCCGTGAGCGTGCGTGGATTGAAACAAATTTTTTGTTTACTTGCTCTAACTTACTTTGTGCCGCACTCCGTGTGCCTGCCTTGTCAGCAGACAGGAGCGCGTGGATTGAAACTTGGCTTACTGAAGCCAGAGGCTTCGGCTACATTGTCGAACGCCGCGTGGCTGCCTTGTCAGCAGACAGGCATGCGTTGATTGAAACACCTTTATTTTAAACGATAGGTTTCTATCATTTTTAGATATTGATTTTATCTTTATCTTGCTTTGTGTTTTTTGAGAAATGATTATGGAATTTTTATTAGTTATATTATCAGTAATTATATCTTATATGATTGCAACCAGATTATTTAAACCCGGTAACCCCGATCCATTTCGCAACTATGATAACGACTAACCCCTCTTTGTCTTCTGCGATTATCAACTTCATTTGTTTTAATTCTCTTACTTTGATTAAAATACCAATCGTCGTAATATCCAATAACTAATTCATATATCAAATATATTTTCAATATTTAATTATGCCTGAGCTTAAATTGTAATGGTTTAATATTATATTCCTTAAAAATCTTCTTTACAAAGAATTATCCGGGAAAGTTATCCTAATTTTATACTGAGCAATTCAACGAATTTATTTTTCATAATAAAAATCTTTTTGTAACAGCAAATCGGAAATTTTTGATTTTTATTTTAAGATTTTATTACTTCAATAAGTTAGTGATGACTACGATTACTTATTAGACAGCCAGAAAATATTTCGTTTTTGAGGAAAGGAACCGCTTTCAGTTAACGCCTCGAGGCAATCCCAAAAGGCTGGCTAATGCCACTGAAAGGTCGGTAATCAAAATTATTATTTCGATTTTTTTATCAAACAGAAATTAAATTCTTTTTTCAATTAAAGATTTACTATTCTAACTATTTAATCTTTAAAGGCATATCTTCTTTGTTAAGTTGTAATTTTTTAAAGTTCTTTCCCAGATATGTGAGATTAATTCTGAAAAATTAATCTCACTTTTGCTCTTAATTTTTATTAAGTTTCTAAAGCGTCCAGAATAAAGATGCATAAATAGACAGAAATCTATAAGCTGCTTCATCACGGCTTGTTTTACCTGCAAGGAAATATGTATAAAGCTGAAGATTATCTCTGAAGTTATGTTTTAGAGAAGCACCTCCCTGCATAATAACAAAATCATTTGCAGGTACATAACCGAGCTTTGTTAAAAGTTTAAATTCTGTTGTTTTATCTTTTCGTATAAACCAATCAGCCCAAATAGAATGAGATTCAAACTCCCTTGGAGTATAATATAAATTCGATCTGTACTTGTAGTTTTGATAGTGAAATTCATAACCGGCAAGAACATTAGGTAAAAAGTATCTGCCTATACGAAATTGAAAGTCATTACCTTTGTTTTTACCATAGGTCAATTCGTTTCTTATGTAATCTAAAGATTCTTCGTTAGTTACATCTATAAATGCAAATTCGGGTTTAACTTCCAGATATTGAAAATGGCTATAAACATAAACACCATAGTCAAAATTATATTCTCCTTCAATTCTGTAAATGGAGGTAGGAAATCTGTTCCAAAGAAGATAAGGGGAGTAAAGTAAAAGAGAACCATCAGCAAAAGTGTAAGTTCCGGCTACGTAAAAGACATCTCTTTTATCGTATCTTATAAAAGCATCTCTTGCTGGTTTTTTCAAGTAACCACCAATATTGGTTGTCCCTAAACCGAATCCTGCCCGAAGTTTATCATAGAAATTGAAATAAAGGTGTCCTTTAAAAGTATTAAAAGATAAATCACCGTTAACGCTGGTAAAAATATTAGTTCTGTAGAAAGAAACACCAGCAGACAAGAACGAAATCAGGCCTACTTCAATTCTTCCACCATAATTAAGATATTTAAAGCCAATATTGTCTGTATAAAATGCTGCAGCAGGTGAAATACCGACATAACTTAACAAAGTAGAAAATAATAATGATGATGATCCTCTGGGTAACCATTGATATCTCATTTTAACCATAGACATCTGTGTTGAATCTAATTGCCATTCTAACAAGTTGTCATAAATCTTCTCGGCTCTATCGCCATCACCAAATAACGCATACGAATCCCCCAAGTATAAATTAGCTTCAAAATTATCTGGTTCCTTTTTAACTAAATCTGTAAAAGCATTTACAGCATTTATTGAGTCACGCATCGAATAATAAACTTTAGCTCTTTGCAACTCAGCATCAAAATATTCTCCTTGCGAAAGAGCATTATTATAAGCATCTAAAGCTCTGTCATATTGTTCCGCACAGAAAAGAACATCGCCAAATTCTTTGTAAAACAATATACTTGGCTCTACACGAGATTTAAATTGCTCGTAATACTGAATAGCACCATAACAATCTCCGGAAAGAACAAGTTGACGTCCCTGTTCAAGAATTTGATAATTCTCTTCTTCTTCTGCGCGAAGTTTCAATAGATCAATATTTGATTGTAAAGTTGGTAAATCAGGATTAGCTGGCTCAATAGCAGCAGCCCGGTTTGCCAGATTCTGAGCTTCATCAAATCTTTTTTGATATGCTCTTAAGGTACCCAAAGTAATAAGGGCAGGAACATAATTAGGCCTTGATGAAATTACATTTGTGAGATATTCATCGGCTAAATCAAAATCCCGGTCATTCCAAACAGCAAGTTGAGATCTGAATAACTGATAATCGATATTTGAAGGATACTGCTTTAATAGTTCATCCATAATATCTATTGACTTGTCAAAATCTCTATCCCAGGCAAGATATCTGGCATAGTTAAATTTTAATTCCGGATCAGTTTCATTAGGAACAAGTTCGTAATATTTTTCAATTGTAGCAACAGCGTTTATATAGTCTTCATTAAAAGCATAATACTGAGAGGCAATTTTTACAGCATTTAAATCTTTAGGATTGTTTTCAAGAATTTTTTGTGCCTGTTCAATTTTTTGTTCATAGATTTTGGTTCGATATTCATTAACATAATTCCAACTGTCATCAAATCTTTTATTACCAGTGTACTCTGATTTTAATACTTGCAATTGCTGATAAGCTTCTTCTAATCTTTCTTCTTTAATTAATTCCTCAGCAAGTTTAAATCTGACCTCATCGTTGTTAGGATCATTTCTTAAAATTCGATAGTAATAATCTATAGCATAAATTCTTTCCTTTGGTACCAAATCCTGAGCACGCCTTTTGGTAGTATCATTAACCTGATATATTAGTCCTTTTCCTCTAACCAGATCGAGTCCATCAAGAGCTTCTTTAAAGAATGGCCTTATCTCTAATGCGCGAAGAAAAGCTTGCTCTGCTAATTTGTTTTTTCCTAACCAGTGAAGGAAATATCCATATCTTGACCAAAGTCTATGATCATTAGGATATTTTTCAGTATATCTCTTAAGCCACGGTTCGCCTTTTTGAATATGATTATTTTTAGCAAGAATTTCAGTATATCTTATCAATTCATCTGCGGAAGGATCTTCCCTTTTTAAGTATTCATCGTACCAACTCTCAGCTTCAAGCCATTCCCCGAGTCTTTTGTAATTTTTCCCTATCTCAAGATAATTCTTAGCAACTGCCGGATTAATAGCAATTTCACGTTTATAACCTTCAATAGAATTATAAATCAGTGTGTACCACTTATCGGTAACTCTTGCCAGATTCTGTTGAATTTCCCTGTTTGCAGGGGCTATTTTTAACGCAGTACGGAGATCATAAACAGCCATCTCAAAATTGCCACGATTTTCATAACACAATCCACGCAAATTATAACCTTCAGCATTTTGAGGATTAGCTGAGACATATCTATTCAGAGTTTCAATTGCTTCTCCATATCTACCGGCTTTCATTAATTCCTGAGCTTTTGCTTTTAAGTCTTCATTCCTTCTGTCTGTTTGTGTAAAAACAACAGATGAAAGGACTAAAAACATAGTTATCAATAGTGATGTTTTCATAAAATATCTTTTTAATGATTTATAAATCGTAATCATTCTTAAAACTGAAAATAAATAAATGGATGAACATCTAACGACTTAAATTGTACAACTATCCAAATAATAAAAGTTAATATGGCAGCCTGAACAAATAATGGAGCGTCAGTTAACTTTTCTTTAATAGATTCCTCTAATCTTTTAGGTGTATAGTGAGTTAAAAAACCTATTATTAGCATTGCAAATACTATTGGATAACCATCAACAAACTGTAAAAAAACTTCAGGCTTAAAATAATTAAAAATCTGATTGACCATATCAATTCCGTGCTGAGTTGACTGAGATCGGAAGAAAATCATTGAAACGGCCCAAATATGAAAAGTAAAAAGCATTCCCAAAATTTTCAATATTTTAGATTTAGATAGTAACTCTGGCAAATTTGTCATTTTTTCGAAAGCTAAAACTGAACCGTGTATTCCACCCCAAATAACAAAATTCCAACTTGCACCGTGCCAGAGACCTCCCAAGAGCATTGTTAACATTAAATTTATGTAAGTTCTTATTTTGCCAAGTCTATTTCCTCCAAGTGAAATATACAAATAATCTCTCAACCAAGAAGAAAGTGATAGATGCCAGCGTCTCCAAAATTCTGTTATAGTAACAGCTTTATAAGGCGAATTAAAATTCATTGGTAATTTAAATCCTAAAAAAAGTGCCAACCCAATTGCCATATCAGAATAACCAGAAAAATCACAATAAATTTGAAGACAATAACCGTACAAAGCTAAAAGATTTTCTATTCCAGTATATCTTGCTGGCCAATCAAAAACTCTATCTACGAAATTAATGCTAATATAATCTGCAATAACAGCTTTTTTTAATAACCCTGTTATGATTAAAAACAATGCTTTCCCAATATCGGCTCTTGAAATTTCAGGTTTAATATGAATCTGTGGAAGAAAATCAGCAGCTCTAACTATAGGACCGGCAACTAATTGAGGGAAAAAAGAGACAAAGAATAAGAAATCTGTAAAATTTTTCTCAGGCTTCAATACCCCTCTGTAAATATCAATAGTGTAACTCATTGATTGAAAAGTAAAAAATGATACTCCTACTGGCAGGAAAATATCCTGAAGCTGAATTTCAGCAGAAAATATTGCATTAACATTACCTATGAAAAAATTTGTGTATTTGAAGTAACCTAAAATTCCAAGATTGGCTATTATGCTTAAAATTAAAAATATTTTCTTATTAAATCTATCATTAGTATTGTGGATCTTAATTCCTGCAATATAATCCACCAAGGAACTGATCACCACAAGTATAAAGAATAATCCGCTTGATTTGTAATAGAAATAAATTGAACAAAAAGTCAGGAAAATAATTTTGGCTCTTTTATAATTTGAGAAAATTTTGTTAAAAATTAAGACGAACAAAAAAAAGTATAGAAAGAACCCCGAATTAAATAGCAATGGAGCCTGAGGGTTATATTGTAGAATCTCGTAGATCTTTTCAAATGAGTACATAATAATTACTTCAACTTATTGTAAGCTTCTATAAGAGATTCTGCAAGAAAAGATGCTAATTTTTTAGCCCCTCTTTCATTTAAGTGCGTATAATCTCTCGCAGCCAAAGGAGGATTTGCATCAACCCAGTTAGCCATTGAATTTTCTCCACCCATAACTTCAAAGAAATTCCAAAATGCAATATTAGTAGTTTTAGCAATGCTTTTTTGAGCTTCGAGAAGCTGCTTAACGAGTGGATCTGTTTTCAGCCCTTTATCATAAACACTTACCAGCAAAAATGATGTCTTAGGGAAATTTTTCTTTATCGTTTCAATAACATTAACCATATTTTTTTCATAAAGGTTAAAATTACCTTTTGAAGCACCGATAGCATTTAGTCCAAACTCAAAAATTATCAGTTTGTAATTCATCTTACCTGCAAATTCTTTCATAAGGTTTTCATCTATTCTAATGAGATCAACGCCGGAGTTTCCTCTTAAAGCAAAATTGTCTATATAAAGTCCATTACCGTTTTCTAAACTAACACCAAAAACGTAAGCTTGATCTTCAACCGGAAAATCAACTCTCACACTTGTTGCAGGTTTTGAAGGATTGACTGTAAGAATATTCAGAGTCTGACCAGGCAAAAGTTTTTCACTTTTTCTTTCACCTCCGCTAAAAGTAAAATTAACATTAGAAGTTTTTGCATTGGTGTAAAGAAGTCTAACAGTGCTAAAACTTTTAAGGTAGTTATATAAATGAGGAGTTGAATATTCAACCCAACTGCCGGCAACAGGAACAAAAGTTTCTCCATTGAAACCAATAGGATATCTGTTCGGGTTACCTGAATAGAGAGTGCCGGCTTTCCAATTGGTTGAAAAAGATATTTTCGTTGTCTGACGGAAATTAACATCCTGAGTTGTAATAGGTAAAAGTCCAACACCATTTCCACCAAAGCGTTTTTGTAATTCTTCTCGCAAATCTGCAGTAACTAAATCACCTTCTATCATAGAATCACCAAAATGTGCGATTCGTACAACTTCAGATTTAGTTTTGTTCAATCCATCAAAGAAAAATTTCAGTTGTTGAACATTACCAACTATTGGCTGATTTCTTAATACTAAACGAGAACCTTTTACAAAGATTGTATCATTAGGATAATTAGCTAATAGAAGATTAAAAATAGATGACCTGATTTTTTCATTAATTCTATTTTGATCTTTATTACTATTATTAAGAATATTGCTGTTGGGTTCAATCTGATATTGAGGTTTAAAAAAATCATCCTCTCCGGCAGGTTTTTCAGGAGTCTTTGGCTGTTCTTCCTGTTTACTCTTTAGTTCAGAAAAAATGTCAATATTTTTCAAAGTAAAGCCAGATAGGTCATATTGGAATTGGAAAAAAGAAAGAATTGCTGTAAAAAGAAAAACAGTAGCAGTAAGAATGAGGGGGTAGTCATTAAGATTCTTTTTCATAATTAACCTTTAATATTTTATTGTTATAATCCGAGCTCTTTTAAAGCTTTTTCAATTTCTTCACCCCAAATCTTATAGCCTCTGGCATTAAGATGAATGCCATCGTAAGTGTAATCCTTATTTAGGAAATTACCTGATTTTAATCTGGAATTTACGTCCAAAAATAATATTTTATTACTTAACGCAAAATTCTTAAGTAATGTATTGAGTTTGTCTATTTCTTTATTTCTGCCGAGGTTAACATCATAAGGTTTTACATCAGGATTATTGACTTTCAACCATTCTTCTCCCCAATTTTCACCAGCATAAATAACTGACTGAATAACAACTTTTATTTTTCGTGCCATCAAGGATGCAACAACTTCTCTATAAGTATTAAAAATCTCATCAACAGAAGTCCAGTTGTAAATATCATTTATCCCACCCATAATAAATACAACTTTTGGATTTAATTTATAAATATAATCCAATCTCTTCTTAAATCCACTTAAAATATCTGATGGAATTCCTCTGTTAACAACCCCTTCTCTGCCTAATAATTCATTCCAGTCCACACTCTTTGTAAGTGAATTTCCTAACATTACAATATCAGCTGATTTCGTTTTATAAATGCTGTAAAGTTCTGTTTGAAGTTTATAATTCGGATTATCTTGAGGCATAATGATTCCCTGAATCAAAAAAGAAACTAATATAAAAAAGTATTTTAATAATAAATTATTGTTATTAAATATCATATTCTGTCTCGGTTAAATATTTGGTTTTATTTAACACTGCTAACTTAAAAAAATTATGTTAAGGATTTCAATTGTTTTTAGAGTTTATTAGGGATTATTTTTGTTAAGTTAAAATTTAAAATTATGAACACAGAAAATATCCTTCGATTAATTCCAAAAGTGCTTTTGCACGATCATCTTGATGGTGGAGTTCGACCTCAAACATTAATTGAGCTTTCTTCAGAATTTAACTACAAAAAACTGCCCACAAAAGATCCCGCTGAGTTAGCCGAGTGGTTTCACAGAGGAGCTAATAAAGGAAATCTCGTGGAATATTTAGAAGGTTTTGAACATACAACTGCTGTAATGCAATCAAAAGAAGCTTTAAGCAGAATAGCCTATGAAATGATGGAAGATATGAAAAATGATGGAGTTGTTTATGTAGAAACAAGGTTTGCTCCTGTTTTTCACACAAGCAGAGGACTATATCTTGAAGATACTGTTAAAGCAGTTTTAGAAGGATTAGAAAAGGGTAAAAATGATTTCGGAGTTGGTTATGGCTTGATTTTGTGTGGAATGAGAAATATGAAAAACACTCTCGAAATTGCAGAATTAGCAGTAAATTTCAGAAGAGACGGAGTTGTCGGATTTGACCTTGCTGGTGAAGAAGGAGGTTATCCACCTAAAAAACACATTGAAGCGTTTCAATTCATACAAAGATCAAATTTTAATATTACTATTCACGCCGGAGAAGCATTTGGTAAAGAATCAATCTGGCAGGCTATTCAATGGTGTGGTGCACACCGCATCGGTCACGCTACCCGACTGATTGAAGATATGGTACTTGATTCATATGGAAATGTAATCGCGTTCGGAGATTTGGCACAGTATGTACTTGATAAAAGGATCCCACTTGAGTGTTGTCTTCTAAGTAATGTCCACACTGGAGCAGTTGATAAATTAGAAAATCATCCGTTCGGGATTTTTTACAAGGAAAAGTTTCGTGTTACTCTGAATACAGATGACAGATTGATGAGTAACACAACAATGACAAAAGAATTCATAACAGCGGTAAAGTATTTCAATCTTAATTTTGATGACTTTGAAAAAATTACGATCAACTCTATGAAGTCTGCTTTTATACCTCATAAAGAAAGACTTCATTATATTTATAACATAATCAAACCAGGCTATCAGAAAATAAGAGAACAAATTTTATCATTTAATAACGCAAATACAGAAAATGAAAAAACTCTTCAATAATTACAATTTTGAATTTGATAAAAACGAAAGGAAACTTCTTAAAAGTTATTGCACACAGGTTCTGAAACAAATTTCAGGTAATCCGAAATTCTTTTCGGAAGAAAAAGCTTTTAATTCTATAATTCAAAAACTCAACAGCTCTGAAGAAACAATTAAATTTACAAAAGACGAAAAGACAAAATTAAGTTTTCAATTAAGACAGAATATTGACCACATTGCAAAAGAAATGAAAAAAGGTTGGTTTATAAAAAAATGGATTTATAAATCACTTTATAATCAATACAACAATTTATTTGAAAAACATTTTAAGAATTAACTATGATTGAAGAAAAAATTATATCAGCACCAAGAGGGAAAGAAATCTCCTGTAAAGGATGGATTCAGGAAGCTGCATTGCGAATGTTAATGAACAATCTTGATCCCGAAGTGGCAGAAAATCCTGCTGAACTTATTGTATATGGAGGAAAAGGAAAAGCTGCAAGGAACTGGCAAAGTTTTGAAGCGATAGTGGAATCACTAAAAAATCTTGATAATGATGAAACATTATTGGTTCAATCCGGTAAACCAGTTGCAATATTCAAAACACATCTGAATGCACCAAGAGTAATTATTGCTAATTCCAATCTTGTTCCCCGATGGGCAAACTGGGATGAGTTCCGAAGACTTGAAGAACTTGGCTTAATTATGTATGGTCAGATGACTGCAGGAAGCTGGATTTATATTGGTACTCAGGGAATTTTACAGGGTACTTACGAAACTTTTGCTGAATGCGGAAGAAAACATTTCAACTCTGATTTGAGAGGAAAATTTTTACTTACGTGTGGAATTGGCGGTATGGGAGGTGCACAGCCCCTGGCAGCAACTATGAACGGAGCTGCTTTCCTCGGCGTTGATGTTGATATATCCAGGCTTCAAAAGAGAATTGACACTGGTTATCTTGATATTATTGCTAAAGATTTAGATGAAGCATTAAACTTAGTATTGAATGCCAAAGCAAATAAAGAAGCCTTATCAATAGGATTAGTTGGTAATGCCGGTGAAGTTCTTCCCGAAATTCTGAATAGAAATATTATTCCTGATATAGTAACTGACCAAACCTCAGCTCACGACACTTTGAACGGTTATGTTCCAATGAATATGAGTTTAGAAGAAGCAATTGAACTGAGAAAAACAAATCCTGAAAAGTATATTCAACTTTCTAAGCAAACCATCGTAATTCATCTTAAAGCAATGTTGGAGTTTCAGAAGCGAGGAGCAATAGTATTTGATTACGGAAATAATATCAGAGGAGAAGCAAAAGCTAATGGAGTTGACAACGCTTTTGACATACCCGGTTTTGTACCTGAATATATCCGACCCCTTTTCTGTGATGGTAAAGGTCCTTTCAGATGGGCTGCATTGAGCGGTGATCCGAACGATATTTATATTACAGATCAAGCTGTTAAAGAAACTTTTCCTGAAAATAAGCAGCTAATAAATTGGATAGATATGGCTCAAAAGAAAGTTCATTTTCAAGGATTACCGGCAAGAATTTGTTGGCTCGGATACGGTGAACGAGCAAAGATGGGATTGATCTTTAATAAATTAGTAGCTGAAAGAAAAGTATCTGCACCAATTGTAATTGGAAGAGATCATCTTGACTGCGGTTCTGTTGCTTCACCCTATCGTGAAACCGAAGGTATGCTTGATGGAAGTGATGCAATAGCAGACTGGCCATTACTTAATGCTATGCTTAATTGCATTGGTGGAGCAAGTTGGGTTTCAATTCATCACGGTGGTGGAGTTGGAATTGGAAATTCAATCCACGCTGGAATGGTCGTAGTTGCTGATGGAACTAAAGAAGCAGAAGAAAGATTACAGAGAGTTCTCACTTATGACCCTGGAATGGGGGTTGTTCGTCACGCTGATGCAGGTTACTCCCGCGCTATAGAGAACGCAAACAGATGGAATATCAAAATTCCAATGATCAGTATGAATAAATAAACTAACTATAATTAAAAGAGGTTGTATATGAAATTAAAAGTATTAATCGCTGATAAATTCCCTGATAAATATATTCAGGAATTAAAAGATCTCGGACTGGAAGTTATTTATGAACCCAAACTTGGGGAAAAAGATTTACCTAAAGCAGCAGAGGATGTTGATATTTTAGTTGTTCGTTCAACAATTGTTAATGAAGAAACTATTAATTCAAGTAAGACATTAAATCTCATTATAAGAGCTGGCTCAGGAGTTAACAACATTGCTATTCAAGCTGCAAATAAAAAAGGAATTTATGTTGCTAACTGCCCTGGTATGAATGCTGTTGCAGTTGCAGAATTAACTATGGGGCTAATGATAGCTCTTGACAGATTTATTCCTGATAATGTCTCTGATTTTAATAATGGAATCTGGAATAAAGATAAATATTCAAAGGGTAAAGGATTAAAGGGAAAAACTCTTGGTTTAATTGGTGTTGGAAACATCGGTAAAGAGGTAGCTAAAAGAGCTCTTGCCTTCGAAATGAATGTTTATGGAAAAGATATTTCAAGAATTGAAGGAGTTCCAATTAAAGATTTCAGTGAGATGGACAAACTTCTTGAACTTTGTGATGTGGTTTCTATTCATCTCCCGGCAACTCCGCTGACCAAAGGTTTATTTAACAAACAAATGTTTAGTTGTATGAAAAACGGAGCTTATCTTATCAATACTTCACGTCACGATATAATTGTAGAAGAAGATTTACTCGAAGCTATTAAAGAAAAAAATATTCGTTATGCTTGCGATGTTTTCAAAGGAGAACCTGAAGGAAAATCCGGTGAAGTAAAATCTATTCTGCAAGGTAATCCAAACATTTATGTTACTCATCATATTGGTGCATCTACTGAGCAGGCACAAGACGCAGTTGCTCAAGAGACAATAAATATTATTAAACATTTTGTTCACAGCGGAGTAATCGATCACTGGGTGAACAGAGCAAAACAAATAGATGTAAAGTATCAGTTAGTTGTAAAACATTTTGATAAGCCCGGGGTTCTTGCAAGCGTTTTAGATATAATCAAAGACGCAAATATTAATATTGAAGAAATTGAAAACATCATTTTTGAAGGTGGAATAGCTGCCTGTTGTACAATGAAGCTTAGAAGTCCTGCCTCTGCTGATATGATAAAAAAAATGAGAGAACTCCCAAATATTTTAAGTGTCAGTCACGTAGAGTTGTAATTTTTTTTGTAGAGGGGCTGTCTAAAAAGTAATTATATAAATTAATAGACCGCAGATTTTGACAGATTTTAACGGATTAACACGAATAAATGGCACTTTTTAGACAACCCCTCTGCTATTAAAAATTTTGAAATATAATAACAAGTTAGACTATATGATTGTTTTATTCCTTAATAGATAACAACTCAAACGAACTTTAAATCAATCATACTTTTGATCAAACCATAATAGAAAGGTAACTGAAGAAGAGTTTTAATTCCCTCTAAATCCTGCTCTTCAAAATCAAAAAGAACGTGTTGTAAGTTAACCTGGATAAAATCGCAAGAATTTCTACTGAAGTTTGAGAAAATTTTATCATCAGCTTCTGGATGACCATTTATAAAATCATCTCTATGCTTTTCAGTAAACTGCTTCAATAAATTTTCATTCTTTGATGCCAGGACAAAATTCACATAAGGAGCATCTATCAACTCAATAATTTCCTCAGAAAAGCTAAGACCTTCGAGAAATAACTCGTTATTAAAATTCTCATCACCTACAATCAAAACGTGCTCATCTTTAACTGAAAAATCAGGAGTAGCAAGTTTTGGAGTTAAATCAATATCATACAATTCTTTCAGTAGAATTTTACTTAATATAACTTCATTAGAGGATACATCACCTTTAATGTAAAAGTTATTTATAGTATGCTGATTTTCTTTGAAATGTAGATAAGCATTGGAAAGTAAGGCATTAAAAGAAATTCCGATTTTGGAAGAGATATAAAATTCAGGATGATGTATCAAATCCAAAGTCGGAATTATGCCAATAGAATCTTCATTAGCTAAAAGATTTTTAGATATTACCGCAGAAGGCAGATAAGTCTTCTTAAAATCATTAACATCTGAAAGTTCACTCAACAAAAGTTTAGCAAACACATTCTCCGGTAAATAAAAATCAGGCATTAGTTTGAAAATTAAAGTTAAGGTTTCTTGCTCTTGATTTTAGCTGCTTTACCTGAAAGATTTCTGAGATAATAAAGTTTAGCTCTTCGCACACTTCCTTCTTTTACCAGATCAATTTTTGCAATCTTTGGGGAATTAAAAGGAAATATTCTTTCAACACCAACGCCACTTGCAATTTTTCTAACTGTAAAAGTCTTATTTAATCCTGAACCTCTGATGCTGATTACATCTCCTTCAAAGGGCTGGATTCTTTCTTTTTCACCTTCAATGACTCTAACGTGAACTTTTATTCTATCGCCAACATTAAAATTTGGTAAATCAGTTCTAATCTGATCTTCTGCAATTTTATTTAAGTCAATCATTTTTATTTCTCCATATTATTTATTTTTTTCCATCTTTCAGTTAACAAAGCTGACTGTTCTTCTTTCCACTTTTTTATCTCCTTTTCATTCCCTGAAAGCAATATTTCTGGGACTTTCATTCCGCGATATTCTGCGGGTCTGGTGTAATACGGTGCTTCCAGAATTTCACCATCCTGGAAAGAATCATTCAAAGCAGCTTCAGAATCATTAAGAACACCAGGAATTAATCTAACAACAGCATCTACAATCATAAGAGCCGGAAGCTCGCCACCAGTTAATACAAAATTTCCAATAGAAATTTCATCGGTAGCGAAATATTTTCTTACTCTATCATCAATCTCTTTATAGTGCCCTGCAACAATTATCAAATTATCTTCAAGCGATAATTCATTAGCATATTTTTGATTGAAGATTTTTCCTTTGGGTGAAGTAAAAATTATTCGTCCGTAATTTCTTTCTTGCTTTAACTTTTCAATGCACTCAAAAAATGGCTCCGGTTTTAGAATCATTCCTGGACCACCGCCAAAGGGCTTATCATCAATTTGTTTATGCTTATTAAAAGCATAATCACGAAGATTATGAATTTTTATCTCAACCTTTTTTTTATCCTGCGCTCTTTTAATAATACTTGAATTCAGAGGACTAATTAATAAATCAGGAACGGCAGAAATAATATCAATTCTCATCATATAAGAATTTACTTTCTTTGCTGAGATAAATTATCTTTTCTTCTGCATCAATTCTTTCAAAAAATTTAAGAACAAAAGGAATCATTAACATTTCATTGTTTTTTTGTCTTATTTCAATCACATAATTCATAGGTACATCTAAGACATCTTCAACTTTACCAATATACTTTTTTTTGTAATAAACTTCAGAACCAATTAAATCAGAGATAAGATAAGTGTCTTTATCAAGCACAATCTTATACTTAGGGATTAAAATTTCCTTATTAAGAAAAACCTGTAATTCACGTTCTTCAGCAAAATCTTTTAACTTTACGAAACAACTTCCCCCGCGGGAAACAACCTCGTCAATAAAAATTTTTCTTATGTTACCGAAAAAATTAAAGAAAACGAAATCCTGATTTAATATTTGCTGATTATCTTCAGAGAAAAGTTTTAGTTTTAACAAACCATCTTTAGCTGCAACTGAAGTTACGACAGCAATAGTAACAAATTCATTCAAGTTTTTATTCTTGAATTTCCAGGATGGCACGCTTTCCTTCTTTAGCTGCAACTGCAGTCAACAAAGTACGCATTGACTGAGCAGTTTTACCCTGTTTCCCGATTACTTTGCCAATGTCTTCGGGCTTTACTTTCAGGGAGAGAACTATTTTCTTCTCCTCGACAGTTTTTTCTTCAACAACAACACCATCCGGATTATCAACCAGATGTTTGGCAATGTATTCAACAAATTCTTTCATAGCAGTTGCCTCCTATGATTTATCCGGGTGCCTTAATAATTATGTACAATACTACTGAAGAATTTTTTCAATAGTTAAACAGAAGCAGCAACCCATACTTCTGATGTACTTAAGAAAAATTATTATTCAGAAAATTAGTTGTTACCTTCAGCTTTTGATTTTTTGCTTTTCTTTTTTCTTGTCTTTGGCTGAGACAATTTAGCTTCTTTAATTTTTTGCCAATTTGCTATTTCAGCCTGTATTTTCTCTTCTGAAAATTTCTTTTTCTCAAGATGTCTCTTCAAAAGAATACCATTCTGACTAAGAATACTTTTAACAGTTAAAGTAGGAATTGCTCCTCTGTTCAACCAAAGATTTATCTTCTCTTCATTCAACTGAATTAAATGAGGATCAACAAGTGGATTATAAAATCCAACTGCCTCAATAAATTTTCCATCTCTTGGAGAACGAGCATCAGCAACCACAATTTTATACATTGGCTGCTTTTTCTTTCCCATTCTTCTTAATCTTATTTTAACTGCCAAGATTTACCTCCGAATTTATAACGTTTTCAATTAAATTTAAAATTTTTATTCTGTTGATTGAAAAAACCTTTCTTATTTAAGGTCATTACCATTTTCTGCATTTCTGAGAATTGTTTGATCAATCTGTTCACATCCTGAATTGTTGTACCACTACCCCGTGCAATTCTTTTTCTTCTGCTACCATTAAGAATTTTGGGAGCAGCCCTCTCTTCTTTTGTCATAGAATTTATTATTGCCTCTACCTTGATTAAAGCTTTTTCATCAATATTCGCATTTTTAATCTGAGCACCGAACCCTGGGATCATTCCTAAAAGAGATGAAAGAGAGCCCATCTTTTTTATCATTTTTATTTGTTTAAGAAAATCTTCAAAATCAAATTTATTCTTCTTTAGCTTTTCTTCTAATTTTTTTGCTTCAAGTTCGTCAATGTTTTCCTGCGCTTTTTCAACTAATGAGATTATATCTCCTTTACCCAAAATCCTTGAAGCAAGTCTTTGAGGATAAAAAATATCTATATTATCTAATTTTTCGCCATTACTGATGAATTTGATGGGTTTTCCAACTACAGAACGAACTGATATTGAAGCACCCCCTCTTGCATCGCCATCAAGTTTAGTTAAAACTACTCCGTCAAAATTTACTTTTTCATTAAAAGCTTTTGCAGAGTTAACAGCGTCCTGACCAGTCATCGAATCAACGACAAAAAGAGTTTCAGTTGGATTAACCTTTTTTTTAATTTCTGCAACTTCATTCATCATTTCTTCATCCACGTGAAGTCTTCCTGCGGTATCAAAAATAACAGTATCAAAATTGTGCTCTTTCGCATAAATGAGAGCATCTTCAGAAATTTTTACGGCATTGTCAATATCACTTGAAAAAACTTCAACCCCTATTTGACTGCCAAGTATTTTCAATTGTTGAATAGCGGCTGGTCTGTAAATATCTGCAGCAACAAGCAAAACTTTTCTTTTAAAATTTTTTAATCGCAAAGCAAGTTTACCGCAAAATGTGGTTTTACCAGAACCTTGTAATCCAACGACCATTATGGTGGTCAAACCACTCGGATTAATTGTAATCTCTCTGTGACCACCACCAAGTAATTCAACTAACTCATCATAAATGATTTTAGTGATTAATTGTCCAGGAGAAATTGAGGCAAGAACTTCTTTACCAAGAGATTTAACTTTAACTTTTTCAATAAAATCTTTTGCAACCAGATAATTAACATCCGCATCAAGAAGTATTCTTCTTATTTCTCTTAAAGTATCGGAAATATTACTTTCGGTAAGCCTACCTTGGCCAGTAACTTTTTTGAGAGCAGATTCTAATTTTTGAGATAATTCTTCAAACATTTCATCAATTCCTTAAAATACAGAGCAAATATCCTTAACTTGATTTCAGAGCATTAGCACCTGAAACTATTTCAAGGATTTCCTTAGTAATTGAGGCTTGTCTTTCCTTATTATATTTTAAATTCAAAGTTCTTATCAATTCTTTTGCATTGGTAGTAGCATTATCCATTGCTGTCATTCTAGCTGCAAACTCAGCAGCATTTGATTCCAAAAGGAATCTCCACATTTGCGCTTTAAGATTTTTAGGAACCAAAAAATCAAAAATAGATTTTCTGTCTGGTTCATAAATATAATTTATCTCAGCACTTGATGTTTTTCCTGAAGAAACTTTAACAGGAATGGGAAGGTATTGCTCAACAACTATTTTTTGCTGAATAATTGATTTAAACTCATTAAAGATTACAACAACTTTGTCAAACTCACTATTGAGAAATCCATTTATTAATTTATCAGAAAGTCTCTGAGCGAAAGAGTAATCCAAAGATGAAAATACTCCCACGAAAGAATCAGCAACGGGAAAATTTCTTTTAGAAAAATAATCTTTACCCTTTTTACCAACACAAAACAATGAATATGAAAGATTATTAGCAACTACTTCTTCTTCAATAAACCTGTTTGCTTCACGAATAATGTTTGTGTTAAAAGCACCACAGAGACCTCTATCTGCAGTAACAACTACTATTGCAACATTTTTCACTTGCCTTTGAAAGAACAAAGGATTGGAATTAACATCATCTTCTGTTGTTAAATCAGAAAGTAAATTCTGAATTTTCTTTGCATAAGGTCGAGCATTAATTATAGCATCCTGAGAACGGCGTAACTTTGCAGCAGCAACCATTTTCATCGCTTTTGTAATTTGCTGCGTGCTTTTAACTCCCTTTATTCTTTGCTTTATGTCTCTAAGTGTTGCCATTATTTCAAATTACAATTTTTTGAAGACTGTTAAAAATTCTTCAGCAGCTTTTTTGATTAGTTCAACAGTTTCGGCACTAAGATCTTTTTCTTTTCTGATATTCTCGAATATCTGATTGTACTTTACTTCAATAAATTCTAAGATTTCTTTTTCAAATCTTTTAACATCATAAATTGCTATTGAATCAAGATATCCGTTAGTGCCCAGGAAAATACTTACAACTTGTTTTTCAACTGGTATGGGAGAATACTGTCCCTGTTTTAACAATTCAACTAATCTGGCACCTTTGGCAAGCGTTCTCTGAGTGGCTTTATCCAGGTCAGAGCCAAACTTGGCAAATGCTTCTAACTCGCGATACTGAGCAAGATCAAGCTTTAATGAACCAGCAACCTTTTTCATCGCTTTAATTTGAGCGTTACCACCTACACGAGAAACAGATATACCAACGTTGATCGCAGGTCTGACACCGGCATTAAATAAATTTGACTCCAGATAAATCTGTCCGTCAGTAATTGATATAACGTTAGTAGGAATGTATGCAGAAACGTCTCCTTGCTGGGTTTCAATAACCGGCAAAGCGGTCAAACTTCCGCCGCCTAAATCTTCACTTAATTTTGATGCTCTTTCAAGTAAGCGAGAGTGAAGATAAAAAACGTCACCAGGATATGCTTCACGTCCGGGAGGTCTTCTTAACAAAAGCGATAGCTCTCTGTAAGCTTGTGCCTGCTTCGAAAGGTCATCATAAATACAAAGTGCGTGTCTGCCTGAATCCCTGAAATATTCACCCAATGTTGCACCTGCATATGGTGCAATGAATTGAAGTGGAGCGGGATCAGAAGCAGATGCCGATACTATTGTTGTATAGGGCATTGCACCTTGTTCTTCTAATTTTGCAACTACCTGAGCTACTGTAGATTCTTTTTGACCTATAGCAACATAAACACAATAAACAGGTTTAATTCCTAATGATTTAGCTTCTTCAGTATGGGTATATTTTTGATTGATAATTGTATCTATTGCAACGGCAGTTTTACCGGTTTGTCTATCACCAATAATTAATTCTCTTTGTCCACGTCCAATAGGAATCATTGCATCAATAGCAGCGATTCCTGTTTGAAGAGGCTCTTTAACAGGTTGTCTTTGAATAACGCCTAATGCTTTTCTCTCTATGGGTAAAAACTTTTCTGTTTTTATCGGACCTTTACCATCAATCGGAACTCCGAGCGGGGTTATTACTCTTCCCAACATATTATCACCTACTGGAAGAGATGCAACTCTGTTTGTTCTTTTAACAACATCACCCTCTTTAATTAGAGTAGAATCACCAAACAATACACAACCAACACTATCTTCTTCAAGATTAAGAACCATTCCGAATACATCGTTTGGAAACTCAACAAGCTCGCTCGCCATAACTTTTGAAAGTCCATATACACGAGCTATTCCATCACCAACCTGTAAAACGGTTCCAACATCGTAAATATCAACTTCACTTTCGAACCCGGATAATTGACGACGTAATATTTCAGTTATTTCATCTGGTCTTACTTCAGGCATATTTATTTCCTTCTTAAAAAATTAATTAAGTGATAGACTTCCACTTATTAAATTTTGTTTTAACTTTTCTAATTGATGTTTGATTGAAGCATCATATACAGTATCTCTAAATCTAACAACAAATCCACCCAAAAGTTTATCATCCTGAGCGAAATCAGCTTCAATCTTCTTATTAAAAATTGTTTCAAATTTTTTCAATAAAACTTCCTTGATATCGTCAGACAATGGGAAAGCTGATTTGACGTCTAATCTGACAATTCCTGAGTAATCATCTTTTAATTCAACAAACTTTTCAAGGATTTGAAGTAAAATATCCTCTCGCTTTTTATCAACAACAAATTCCAAAAATTTTTGAGAATGTGATGATATTTTATTCGCAAAGATTTCTTTAAGTATAGATTTTTTGAGCTCAGTTTTAATAACGGGGCTGCCGAGAAATCTTTGAAAATCCTCACTGGAATTAATTGAATTAATAATAATCTTTACATCAGAAGTAACTTCTTTTACTATCCCTTTTTCAATCGCATTAGCAAGTAATGAATCAGCGTACCTGTTTGCTACTTTTGAAATACTCATACTCAGTTTTTGGAAATTTCTTTAATATAATTCTGCACGAGATTTTTATTTTTTTCAGAATCCAAATTCTCTCTGATAATTTTTGAAGCAGCATCAACTGCAATCTGAGCAATCTGAATTTTCAACTCATCAAGCGCAGCTAATTTTTTTCTTTCAATCTCAGATGAAGCATCCTCAATCAATTTTTTCGCTTGAGATTTACTTTCATTAAGAATCTGCTGTTTGAGATTTTCAGCGTATTGCCTGCTTTGTTCAATTATTTTTTTTGACTCTTCCTCTGCTTTAGCAAGGTTAGCTTCATTTTGAGAGAGAATTTTTTTTGCTTCTTCTTTTGCTTTTTCAGCCTGCTCCAGTGATTCTTTTATTGCTGATTCTCTCTGTTTAAGAGCTGTTAAAATCGGTTTCCAGGCATATTTCTTTAAAAGAAAAAGAAGCAATAAAAAGGTCAGAGTGGTCCAGAAAGCTAATCCCTGATCAACAGAAAGTAACCCACCACCACCGCCTGCAGCTAGTAGAGAAATCAAAGCGAAATAAATTTCTGCTATCATAATCTTAAATTAAGATTTATTTGCTGGCAAGAATAAAACAGATAACCAAAGAGAACAATGAAATTCCCTCAATAAGTGCAGCAGCAATAATCATTGAAGTTCTGATTGCTCCGGCAGCTTCTGGTTGACGGCCACTTGCTTCCATTGCTGAAGCGGCTAATTTACCAATTCCAAAAGCACCACCGAGAATTGTTAAACCTGCTCCTAAACCTGCTGCTAAATATGCGTAATCCATTAATTACCTCCTTAAATTATTTTTTTATTATTAATGATCTTGATGAACTGCCATTCCAATAAACAAGGAAGAAAGCATTGTGAAAATGTAAGCTTGTAATAAAGCTACCAATACTTCCAAACCATAGATGAATAATGCCATTCCTACAGAGACCGGTGAAATCAAATAGCTTTTCATTACGAAAATCAAACTAATCAAAGCATAAATTACTATATGACCTGCGGTCATATTTGCAAAAAGACGAATTGCCAAAGCAAATGGCTTTGTAAACAAACCCAATAACTCAACTACAGCCATAATTGGCAATAGAAAAATTGGAACTCCGTGAGGAACTAATCCCTTAAAGTAACCTAAAAAACCGTTATTTTTAATTCCGCCAATTTGAATAACTAGAAATGAAAGTGTTGCTAAAGTGGCTGTTACAGCTATATTACTTGTAAAAGTTGCTGAAAAGGGGATTAAACCCAAAAAATTTCCAAAGAGAATAAAGAAAAACGCCGTTAACAAATACGGCAAGAATGTTTCATACCCCTTGCCAATTGTAGGCTTTGCTATTTCATCTCTGACAAAAAGAATAAATACTTCCCAGAAATTACTACTTCCCTTAGGTGCTAAAGATTTTTTATAGGATTTAGCAACAGAAGTAAATACCCAAAACATTAACAAAGCAGCCAACCACATAAAAATTACGTGTCTTGTAATAGAAATATCAATACCGAATAATTCAAATTGAGGCAGATAAACCTTTAAAAATGGACTAAAATCAAGATAATTACCATCCATAACGTGATGTAATATCCAACCACTGTCATTCTCTGAATGAGTTGAGTGCAGAGTATCAGCAACCACCTTATTAACTACTAAAGAATCCATTATTCCTTTAATTTTCAACTTTTTTAAGGTTTTTCAAGTATAAAATCTCTATTACAAGATAGTAAAAATATAATATAAAGGTTGTAAAAATAAAATAATCAGCTCTAACATCCAAAAAGGATAATACTCCTATAATCACTAAAAATACTGTAAAAAATCTGAAAATTATCGCTCCAAAAACAATAATTAAGAATAATTTGTCATTTTTCATCATTCCATAATTGATTGAGAAAAAACCTATCAAAAAGTTTACGAAAGATATCAATAGAGCATAAGTAAAAGATGAGAAAAGAATTAAATTAATGGATCTATTGATGAAAAGTATTAACAATAATAAAAAGAGAAAAATGGTAAGATAAAAAGCAGAAAATCTTAAAAATTTTTTATAATTCATTATCTTTACTTTTTTTTCTCTTTTCAAGATAATTTAATGTTCTCAAAAGATTATACATTCCGGAGGCTACACCCAGAATCGCAAAAACTATCGTAAATAAATAATCCTTTTCAAATTTTTGATCAAGCCACTGACCGATGATTACCATCAGAATTATGGTGGCTGCAAGTTGAACCCCAATTCCAAGATAAGGACCAACCTCTTTTAAGCTCTGATTTAAATCATTTAAAGGACTTTTACCATTTATCATTTCGGAGAATCTTTAAACAAATTTTCATTTCCATTTGTCATTGAACTTTTCCCGTCAAAAATTGCCCCCGACTCTACAACAAGTATTCTTGTAATTAAATCTCCCTTAAGAATTGATTTTGCTTCGAGTGTAATTTTGTCTTTGGCTGTTGCAGTGCCATCAACTTTTCCACCGATATTAATATTCTGACCATTTATATTTCCCTGCACGTAACCACTTTCACCAATGGTAATATTTCCTTGTGCAGTAACATCGCCTTTAATATTTCCATCTATTCTGATATTTCCTTTACTTGAAATTTTTCCTTCAATGGAAACACCATTACTTATAATTGTTACATCTTCCATAATTATTCCATTAGTTTTTGTTTTCAATTTTTCCCTCCTAAAAATTTAATAAATAATTTTCAGGGTTAACTGGTTTACCATTTTTCCAAATTTCAAAATGCAGATGACTGCCGTGCGATTTCATTCCTGTATTTCCAACAAGCGCGATTAATTCCCCTTGTTGTACTCTATCGCCCGCTTTTTTAATTAGTATTGAACAATGCTTGTACTTTGTAATAAAATCAGATTGGTGAACGATAATAATTTCATTTCCATATTCCGGAGTGAATCCGGCAAAACTTATATAACCATTTGCAGATGCAAAAATAGGAGTATTTTCCTTAGCACTGAAATCAACTCCGAAATGTCCTTTTGAGGGATCAAACTTGTTGGATAAAATACCTTCTACAGGTTTCAGAAAAATTATTTCATTTTGAATTTTATAGAAAAACTTATTTAAAAAATCACGAATAATAAAGAAAATATCCCCTTTTATCTTTTTCTTAAGCGAATCCTTTTCATTTGATCTTTGGTTTATACTATCCTGTTTATTAAAAATATTTCTCAGTTTATTATTATTAATCTGAAGTTTTTCAACTTCATTTGCCAGAAAGATTATTTTTTCATTTAATTTTTTAATTTCTTCACTGCGTTCAGATTCATAATAAGATTCCGGAAGAAAGATTGAACTTAACCTAAGAAAAGTAATTGTATAAAAACCGGAAATGAACATAACAAGAGAGTAAATTATTACAAGAACTAAAATCCTTATAGATGAAATCTTATAACTTTTTGTTGAGATATAAGGATCTGTCGGAATGAGAACCAAATTAAAATGTCTTATTTTTCTAAATAAGTTTTTGAATAAAGAATTACTCATCACCATTTTCAAAATGCTTTAATATTTCTTTAAACTTTATTTTCCCCTCTCTGATTAACACGGGTTTTTCAGAACTTAAATCAATAATAGTAGATGAAACAAAAAAAGATTTCTTCTCTGAATAAAACACCGCATCAACATCTTTACCGAATTCCTGTAAAATCACATCTGGACTATTAAGAGGTTCCTGACCCGAATGATTTACACTGGTAGATATCAAAGGCATTTTAATATTTTCAAGAAGTTTTAGACAAAACTTATTATTGGGTATTCTAAAAGACATTGTATCTGATTTATAAATCTTCTTTGTCTGAGCATTAACCTTTAATATTACTGAGACAGGATTTGGCCATATTTTAAGAAGAAAATCGTAGTGGTGTTCATACTTTATATCTACATATTTTAGTAGGATTTCAATATTACCTACCAAGTGAATATATCTTTTCCACTCATCTCTTTTTTTTATTTCCGATATCCTTCTAAGCGCACTTTCATTAAATGGATTCCCACCAAAGCCATAAATTGTATCGGTAGGATAAATAAAGACTCCACCATTAAAAAAAAGTTTGGCTGCCTGATCTACAGCCCGGTTAAGGTTCTCGTCAATATTATGTTTTTGAATAACTTCTTTCACTATTGTTTATCATTTCCATTATTTTAGCAAAGATTAATTCTTCACTCAAATCATTACCACATTTGAAATGACCAAGTGGACATTCTTTATGTCCGTGAATACCGCAAGGTTTACAATCCAAATCATTCAGACTTATATAATCACTCAAATTATTATATGGATAAAATCCAAATTCAGGTACGGTTGAGCAATAAATTGTCAAAACAGGAATATCTGCACACATCCCCATATGAGTTGGAGCGCTATCATTTGAAATTAATAACTCACATTTTTTTAATAACTCCACAGTTTCAATAAATGAAAATTCGCCTGCAAAATTTACAACATTGTTTTGATTATTTCTTATTGTCTGGCAAAGATCTTTATCAGATTTTGAACCTATTAAAAATATTTGGTAATCTTTTTTTACCAATTTTTCGAGAATTCTAATATACTTTTCTGCCGGATATTTTTTTGTAAACCAAATACTTCCGGGAGCAATAGCAATTTTTTTCTTATCTCTAAATTCAATTAAAATCTCTGTAATTCTTGTTTTTGCATTTTGGTCAAGAAGTACTTTTGGCAATATTCTCCATTCTTCAACTCTAAAAGGATAGGAAACAAGGTCAAGATTTCTCTGAACCTCGTGATGCTCTCTATTGTATTTTACGAGTGTTTTATAAACAAAACTGAAAGAAGAATTCGAAAAACCATATGTTTCTCTAACCTCACTTAAAAGAACTAAAAGAGAAGTGCGAAATGATCTGTGAGCTGAATAAATCTTTTCAAAATTTTTATTCTTTGTTTCTTTAGCAAACTTTATTAATGCAAATAGAGATTTATGCTTTTTTCTTTTATCAAAGACAATCGTTTCGTCAACAAAAGGACTGTTTGCAAATACTTCTTCAGTTTCGGGAATGCACAAAACAGATAAAGATGAGAGAGGAAATATTTTTTTTAATCGTTCGAGAGCCGGCAAAGATAAAATTGCATCTCCTAAAAATGCAGTTTGAATGAATAAAATTCTTTCTTGATTTTCTAATGTTTCCATCTTTTATGCATCCACAACCATTGCTCAGGATATTTTACTATTATTTCTTCAAGGTGTTTTAACATTCTTTCACAAAGAACTTTTACCTGATTATCAAAATCATCAGGTAAATTACATCTATCTATCTCACAAATTTCGGCAAAATAGGAATAGTCTGGTCTTCTGATTGGAATACCAAACAGTAAAGGTGCTCCTGTTTTAAGCGACAATACTGCAGGTCCGGTAAAAACAGAGGTTTTTTTTCCAAAAAACTCTATTTTCAATCCATCTTCTGGACCTCGTTGATCTGCAACAATAGCCAGAATCTCACCATTCTTTAATACAGAGAAAGTTGTTCTTATTGAAACACCCAAAGGGATTACTTTGTTTATCCATCTTGTTCTTGCTCGATTCATCCAATCATTTACATATTTATTTCGTTGATTTTTTACAACAATATTAAACGGAATATTAACCTGCAGAGACCCTGAAGCAGCAATAAATTCCCAATTGCCAAAATGAGCCGAAAGAACAATTACTCCATTACCTTCATCATATTTTTTCTTTACTAAATCCAAATTTTTTATCTCTACTAAAGTTTGGACTTTCTCCTTGCTTAAGTATGGAAGTATTAAAATTTCCACCATAGAAATACAAAAACTCAGATATGATTTAAAGGCAATTTTCGATTTTTCTTCGAAAGATTTATCGGGAAAAGCAATGTCAAGGTTTTCGAAAACAGTTTTTTTACGAATAGGGATTAGGTTATAAAATAATAAAGCTAAGAGATAAGCAAATTTTCTGGAAAGATTAAGTCCCATCAATCTGAGTAAAAAACTCAGACCAGTAAATAAAATATATTCGATTCTATCTTTCAATATTGTATGGAATTATTTAAAATAGTTTTAGACGACAAAATTATTACTTAGCTATGATAATTCTCCTTCCCCAATTATCATCTCTGAGTTCCCCACGTTTTGTCGAATGTACTAAAGTATATTCTGAAAATCCTGTTAAATCTGCAAATATGAAATATATTCCTCCTTCAATTTCGTTGTAGTACCATATTTCATAGGGCCTGCTTTCAATCTGATTAGGATATCTTTCAATTTCAGAAGGTTCGCCATAAATGATAAACACTCTTCCGCGGTCAGTTTTCCAACCTTGCTTCTGCATTGAATTGTATCTCTGATTAGATAAATCTATTCTTTTCAGATAGTCATAGAAATATTCGTTTTCAGTTGTTGATGGATTATTATCACGAGCTTTCCAAAAATCGAATAAAAATTCACGCTTACTTTCTTCACCTTTTAGTTTATTGAATTTATCGATTTCAGCGGATGAAGCGATATATTTGGATTTTGCAAAAATATCATCAAGCTCTTCTTCACTCATTGCTCCAAATGTGGAACTTAAAACCGGTTTAAGAATCCCAAATGAAGTGTCAGAATCTACGATGTTAGGATTATATACAAAAAATCTTTTTGAAGAATTTACGCCGACATTATTTACTGTATCTATTATCGAAACAATCAGTGTATAAGTATCCGTTGGTAACTTAGCCACAACAAAAGAACCTGCTTCCACGCGCGTATCTGTGCTCCTTGAAAGGACTTTATCTTTTCTTAAAACAATTTTTCCACGGCTATTTATAATGATTTCATTTAGTCTGAAATTTTCGTTCGAATAGGAGTTATCTTTAAGATTATATATTTCGGTATAAAAAAATAAGACCGGTTGATTTTCACCAAAAACCAAATTAGGAATAGGAATAATCTCGAAACTATTCTTATAGAAAATTGAATTTGTATTATCACTTCCCTGAATCATTTTTGAAGCTATTTGAATATCGCTGATTGATAGCACTTCTTTTCTGATAGGATTAACTCGAAGAAATTCATCTATAACCTTACTATTTGACGGGAAATTGATATCTCCCCCCTCAAGGGAACATTTATAGACGCCCTTGGGAATAATAAAACTAATTACACCTACAAGACTTTGGGAATTAATTGATTGGGAAGTAAGTTCGTGTTGGACACCCCAACGATTGTTAATTATTGTATCATTACTTGCGGAGTCAATAACAATAACTTTCAAAAAAGCTTCAACAAATGATTTATTGTCTTTATTTATCGGTAATAATTTTGATTGCTCGAATACATAATAAAACTCAACAAAGTTAGAAGCAGAATCATAGCCAAACTGAGCATAATCAAAATCAAATCCGATGTCTTGTGAATAAGAGAACTGAGAAACGAAAAGAAATAAAAAAACAAAAATATTTTTCATAAAAAAACACCTCTCAATAAAAAAATAAGGCGTTCAGCTTTTTTAAGTTGAACGCCTTAAAATACGATTTATCAGAAATTATTCAATGCCAAGTTTCAGTGTAATTATATGATTTGCAGTCGGAAATTCCTTTACTTCTCTGAATGCATAATCAAGAGTAAGATTGATTCCATCAGCCATCTGATAGCTAACACCTGCACCGGCAGTTAATCCGAAAGTATTCTGACTGGTATTTTCGAGCAACAAATCATATCCGCCTCTCAGGAAGAACATATTATTAAAACCGTATTCAAGACCAAGCTTTAACTGATCTTCCAGAGCATTATTACTTCTGAAAGTTGAAGCAACCTGAAGCATATTTTGTTCATTCATATCAAATTTATATCCGAGCGCTAACTCAAAATAACTTGGTAACTGGAAAGCTTCGGTTACTACTTCATACATACCAGTTCTTGAACCTGGTAAAGTATTTGGAATAGGAGCTCTTTGCTGCAAAGCTGATCCACCATATTGCATATTAGTTCCAACATTTTTCACAGCAGCACCTAAACTAAAATTACCTGAGAATTTATATTGAACACCAAAATCTATAGCGAAACCCACAGCACTTACATCCAAAATTGATTCGCTAATAACTTTAGCATTAACACCAATACTTACTCTGTCGGTAATAACTTTTGAATAAGTTAAACCAGCAGTTAAGAAACTGGGCGAATAAAGATCGCCATTTCCATCAGGTGCTTCAAAAGTTGTTACGGGAATATCCCCGAAATCAAAAGTTTTAACACTGAAGGCAAATGAACCTAAATCACCGAGATTAGTTCCAACAGCGAAATAAGAAACATTAATATCGGCAAAATAACTCATATAACTAAACATTGCTTCGCTGCCTTGCTGATGGGCAAAGCCGGCAGGGTTATAGTAAATAGCTTCCAACCCTGTTACATTTGATAAGAATGCTTCTCCCATTGCTATTCCTCGAGCGCCAACTGGAATCAGCAATTGATCTGCACCAGTAGTACCCTTTCTTGATTTATCTCCCGCAAAGTTTACGGCTATGCAAGCAGATAATACTAATAAAACTAACAATTTTTTCATTTTCTATTTTCTCCTCAAGTATTTTCAAAATTTTAAGGCAGCGGTCTAAAAATGACCGCTGCAAGTTTTCAACTTAGTATCTTTCTATTTGTTTTTGAGGCATAATTATCGAGAATTTCAGAATCTTTTCACCATATTTGGGCGATTCTACAACAGCTATATATAAACCGGAAGCTACTCTTAAACCATCTTCATTCTTCAAATTCCATCTCAAGAATGTTGAGTTTGGTGAAGATTTATCTGCACTTGTTAATGTTCTTACTCTTGTACCAGCCAAAGAGAATATTTTAATAGTAACTTCTTCTGGTAAATTAGAGAAAGTAACAAATGGTTCATCAGGTGGAGTATTTGCATAACTTGTAGCAGGATTAAATCCAAACAAAGGATTTGGAAATACATTTACTTTGTTAAACAATGCTCTTTGATCATCTTCACTTAACAAACCCTTTGCAGTAGTTTTGAATGTGAATTTATCTGCCGAAGTGTAAGGATAAGTAACTACAGGAATTCTAAGAATGTCACCATTAGTGAAAGTACTGGTTTCACTTCGTTTCTTCAAACTGACTGCATACAAAGTATTAAATAATCTTGAAGATGCAATAGCTTTTTGATCTGCATTTGCAGCCGGATCATTTAATGTATATGACCTTACAATATCTGGCCAGTTTGTTCCGGAATATGAGCCATTTCCACCAGTGTAAACAATATTAGCACCATTTGGATCGTAGGGTGCATCCAAAATAAGAATTATTTCATTTCCTAATGGTGTTGTAACAGTACCAGGATCCCAAACTCCATCAGGATTACCTCCCATAGCGGCAGAAATCTCTACAAATGCAACTGCGAGTTGTCTTTCTTCTTTAAATTTGTCATCTTTTACCCAGGCTGTAAACGGAACATCAACAAATCCTTCACCGAATTTCTTAATACCAGTATTAGTGGTTTCGGCAGCAGTAACGAAAGGAGCATAAATAAATGAAGTACCTCTGGTTACTGCAGGCGGATTACCAACAGGTTTAAATCCGTTTAAATACCTGTAAGCTTTTCCATTAGTACCAAATCTTAATTCTACTGTTCTTAAGCTGCTGGCTCGTGAATAATTAGATGAAATATTCGCAGTCTGTCTTATTGTTATTGCAGTACTTTGTGAAATATCTCTTCCAACATAGAATACTCCCGTACCTGAATCAGAACGAAATGTTGTAAACCATCTGTTTGTTGAAGGAGTATATGTAATCTGATTGCCAGAGCCAATCAATGGTTCAACTGGTTGAACTTTTACTATAATTCCTTCTTTAACTTCACCGGCATATTTGGTAGTATCCCAATCATATACTTTTGAAGAATCAATCAGAACTGCATTAGTTCTATTATTTTTTAATCTCCAGAAAGGAGCATAAGGCGTTCCGGGAGCTTGACCTTTATCTTCGAAAAATTCAACTGTATATTGATCACCAGTTAATGCATCGTTATTAACTATCAATGCCTTTACTGCTCCATTTGCCGGACCTGTTTTTTCAGGTTGAATTCCATAATAAGCCGGAGCATATTGATCTTCACCAAATACTACGTCAATTCGCTGAGTTTCAAATTCTTCAATTGCCCCACCACCCGGATCATAATAATCGCCGGGAGTACCAAATGGAAATCCATTATTATGAATTATTGCTCTATGGTTCAAATAATAATGAGTAATTGTAAAGTAATATTCATGACCTTTAATAAGTGGACCACCATCAAATGGGTCTTTATTAATTCGTACACGCATTCTACCTGTATTAGGATTTCCATAAATCGAAGGGCTTAACTTATTGGTTGCATCTACTTCTTTAATTGCAAGGTTTTTTCCACCATTACCAGCAACCTGATAAACATTCTTTATGAAATTATCTACCTGGAATTCTGCTATTACAGTGCTGTTTGGAATTCCTTGAATACTTGGTTCTTTTGAGCGGGTTCTGAAAGCTGTTACATAATATCCTTGTAATCTTCTTTCAATATCTAATACTGAATCTCGTGCAACATAATTTACCTGTTCATCAGTTTTAAAGTTAATATCAATAAAGTCACTTCCATTTTTTACATCATATTTAACCTGTGGAGGTGCTGGTGGCGAAGGGAAATTACTATCGAACACTAACTGTGCTAATAAATCATATTGTTTTGCAACTGTTATACTATTTAATGCATCAGTTCCTCTACCAACAACATAGGCAACAACTATATCAACCGGCACATTTTTAATCATCTTAAAAGGACCAGTATTTGACATTAATCTTTGGTCTGTTGGGAAGATGTTGATCCAACCTGTATTAGTAACAGGGTCACCACTGTAAGAGAATAAAGGATTAACTTGTGCACAATTTACTCCACCTCTTACCTGCCCAAATCCCCAGGTACAAGGATCAAGAATCTGTCCAACTCTATTTAGTCCTAACATATAATTTCTTGCTTCAAATTGAGTATTAGGATCTCCGTGAGTGGGGTGACTTTGCATATAATGAACGAAAGAAGAAAGTCCTTCATTCATAGCACCAGGGAATTTTGCAATTCCTCTGACCTGACCTTGAACATTAATAGCGGTGTCAAGTGGAGTATCACCAGCATCATAAATTCCATTTCCATTGTTATCTACGAAGGTCTTACCAGGAACGTATGCAATTGGTCCCTGGAAAAAGTCCATCAAGAAGCAAGGTGGAGTCTGGCCCCATTCATTATCATCACCATCATTATAAACATATCCTGCATTCAGTGTTGTATCACAACCAACTAAATCATCAAGATATGCATCATTAACATTACCTAAATCAGGATCTGCCCAAACACCGAAGTAAACATCATCTAAAGTATCAGCTACGGATCCTGTATTTAATAGGCTGTATCTGATAAATATCATATTTCCGACAATACCTTTAGAAGCAAACGCAAATACGGTTTGACGTACTTCAATACCTTGAGGATCAACATCGTTGAATCTTCTTAAAGCAGGTGATTTTGAATCTTTATAAACACACCAAACAGTAGCATCGCCAATCAGGTCGGGCCTATCTTCTGTTGGATCCCATTTGCCATTACCGTTCAAATCAACAGGGTTATATTTACCATCTCCATCACCATCGTAAAAATAGGCGCCTAATTCAACAGCTTCTTTCCAATCTTCCCATTGTTCATTAAAATCACCTTTATTCTGTTCGAGAACAAAAAGCTGATTTCTTGGATCATTAGTGCCATATTTGTAGGTACCTTGTTCGTAATCTGTAATTCTTGATGCAGAGGCAACTGCATTTGCCCAAGGAATACCATTTGTTTTCCCACTTAAGAAGAAACCACCCGAATAGAGAAATTCTTTTCCGTCTAATCTACCACCAGAACTTCCACCGATAGAAACATCACCAAGAACTCCAATTCTATTTAATGGAATACTGATATTATTGATGAATAATCTATAAGAATCTCTAGCCGGGACATTTCCTTTAAAGGTAGTATTTTTGCCACCATCTCCGCTTCTGAAGGCCAAAGAAACTAAGGCAATCAAGAACAGAGATATTAAGTATGTTTTATTTTTCATTATTTTTTTCATTTTTTCCTCGTTATTAATCCTGAACAATTAAAAGGAAATATTTGAGAAATTAATTTTTAATCCCAACTTAATTAATCTTGGAATACCGAAATTAAATGGATTCATTTCAAGTGATTTATAATCAGCTTCAAATAACTGTGGATAAGGATGTTCATTTCTAAATTTCCTTCCCTGAGCAGTGTTCAACCACGCTGTTGTATAAGGACTGCCAGTTGAGCGATATACTTCAACCGGATTATCAGCATCAAACAGGTTCTCAATAACTACATAAGGAGTTATTACTAAATTACTGATTGGAATACCTTTTTCGATCTTTAAATCAACCCTGAAATTTCCTGGTCCATAAGCTGAGTTTACATATCCTTTGGTTTCACCCCAGTTTGAAGAGCCTTCTAATAAGTTTTGTTCCTGAAGAGGAGTATAAGGCCTTCCACTATTGAATGAAACGAGAATATTAGCGTTTGTCATTTCCAATAGACCAAGGTCGTTTCTTGGAACACTAATGTCTAAGTTAACTGTTCCTGTATGTCTCTGATCGAAATCCAATGGAGCAATAACTTTTGGTATTCTGTCAGGTCCTGTATTTCTGAAAGCTGCAATAAAGTTAGATGAAGTTGAAGAACCTGTACCCTCTGCAATTGAATATGTATAATTCAATGCCATTGAGAAATAACTGATTCTTGCAACATCCAAAGAGAATGCAAGACCTTTAATTGTACCAAAGTCTGTATTTGTTGGGGTATAATATTCTAACAATTCACCACCAGGAGTTCTTTGGAAAAATACCAATTGCCGATTTATCAATCCTCGTGTGTTTTTATAGAAAGCTGTGATGTTTAATGCTGCAATATCACCTAATACTTGCCTGAAACCAACTTCATATTGAGTTGTTTCTTCACTATTAACATATCCATTTAAGAAAGTCAATGATGCATCTCTTACTAAATCATTATAATCTATTTTGCTTGAATAAAGCTGATTTAAATTTGGTTGTTGGATAAATTTCCCGTACTGAGCGTGGAAAACTGTTGTTGCAGTTACGGGGAATCCCAATCCAATTCTTGGTGAAATCTTAAGTTCAGCTTTTTTAGTAATAAAATCTTCAGCATCAAATTTATTTGGATCACCAGCAGCATATGGTAATTTAGGATCTTTCAAAATATCTGTTTTAGTATCAAAATAATCCATTCTTAATCCTACATTAAGAACTATATCTTGTAATTCAAATCTGTCCTGTATGTAAGCATAAGCTAACAAAGGTTTCTTGGGGGCAAATTCTGTATCATCTGCATTATCTGAAGAAGTTTCATTTTTGCCTGTAATATCATAACCAAATACAGTAGGCTGCAATCTGGAATACTTTTCTTTTTCAGGAAGGTTTCTAATATTTTTGGAAGCAAGCCCAACTGGATTGATATCAAAATATCTCAAAGTATGAGTATTTAAACCACCACCAACTTCAATGAGGTGATTTGAAATCTGCGTAGTAAAATCTGCATCGAAATTGAATGTTTCTGATTTATATTTTGTGTAAGAGTTAGATACTCTTCCTTTTAACCAGTAAATTCCGACCGAATCTTGGAGTAACCTTTGCCCATCGCGAGGAAGAGTAACACCAATTTTTGCATTTGCTATACTATCTCCATAAGCTTCAATATTTCTGAACCAAATTCCGTCTCCAGATTCGCTGGTATATAATTTATATCCGGCATTAAAGTTCCAGAATGAGTTTGAGGATAAGTTATTTGAAACTCTCATTGTGTAGGAATAATTACCAGTTTCATTTTGAGTATTGTGTTCAGGATTATTTTTTATATAAGTTCCGATAACACCTCTGTATTTTCTGGTATTGATATTTGCACCCAACCTGAGTGTCCAATTTTCAATGCTAAAGTTTGTTCTACCTGTAATTCTGTAAACACCCGCATCATTCTCAGGTATAAAATCAAAAGATTTACCGATTGATGGGAAGCTATAGTTTACAGCTTTAGGATCTGCATCTTTAAACCAACCTCTTTCTACAGATACGAAGAAAGTCTGTTTTGGATATCCGGGGATAATTGGACCACTCAATGATCCAGTATAAAGATTATAACCAAAATCGTCCGTGAATGAAGATGTTAAAACATCGGCAAAAATAGAGTAATTAGCAGCACCAGTTTTTGTAGTAACGTTAATAATACCAGATTGTGCCTGACCGTACTTGGCTTCGTAACCGCCAATTTCAAATGCAATCTGTTCGATAGCTGCATTACTTACTTGAGAAGTATTATTTCCAAAAAATACGTCATTCTGAGGAACACCATCAACTATGTATAAAACTTCACCACTTCTGCCACCACGAACGTTAATTGTAGCGTTACCTTCAGAACCACCACTGCCTTCCTGCATAACAACACCAGCCTGAAGAGAAGCAAGTTTCTCAACACCTTTTACAGGAAGTCTGGCAATTTCTTCGGAGTCAATAACTTTTTTAGTGTTAGTGGCTTTTTCTTCAAAGAATTTTTTATCCTGAACTACTATTTCAGGAAGAGTAAAATCAGTGCTCAATTCAACATTTAGTTCGTAAGTTACACCTCCAACAACTCTTACATTCTGAACAGTTTTAGGAGCATAACCAACATAACTAAAACGCACATCGTAAGTTCCGGGCGGAACGTTTAGAATAAAATATTCGCCTTCAATATTTGAGGCAGCACCCCAATCGGTATTGATGATTACGATGTTTGCCCCTACTAAGGGTTCTTTAGTGGCTGCATCGATAACCTTACCGCTAATTTTACCCACACCCGTTTGGGCAAAATTGAATGAGGTAATAAGGAGTAAACCGAATAAAACGGTATAAATTCGTTTCATCTCATCTCCACCATATATTGTTTAATAAAAGTTTTCTAAATATTTCAAAGAAATTAAAAAGCGGATGGTTGAATTCTGTTGCCGGAATCCTTTCCATCCGCTTAGAAAATTATAAGAACTTATTTGCTAAATTTCTCACTTAAATCCGATTTACTTCATTAACATCATTTTCTTAGATGCTGTAAAGTTTCCGGCTGTAATTGTATAAACATACATTCCGGAGGAAAGATTTGATGCGTTAAAATTAACATCATAAGAACCAGCATCTTTTACTTCATTAACTAATGTTGCAACTTCTTTTCCAAGCATATCAAATACTTTGATAGAAACATTTGTTCTTTCAGCAACAGAGTAAGTGATTCTTGTACTTGGATTGAAAGGATTCGGATAATTTTGACCAAGTTCAAAACTATTTACAACCGGCGTATTATCTGCAGATACTACATCAATATCAAAAGTAGTATAAACAATTGGATTATCTGTCAATACGTTATCGAATGGACCAACACCAGTTGTTAAATCTGCTAAATAAACAATATGTGCACGATATTTTGTAGCACTTACTTTTTCTAAATGCTGAGCAACTGTTCCATAAGTTTCAGAAACTGTATTACTCATTCCGGGGAATTTACCACCATATACCCACGTGTCTCCACCATTGGTTGAGAATGCGTGATATAAATCTCTCCAATAATACATAGCTGGAGTTGCAGCGCCATTACTTGCAGTATCTAACCCACCCTGTGCATTTAACTGTGGGCCGGTCCAGATAACATAAACAACTGAACCATCTTCGTTAGTTGCAACTGATGGATATGATTGTCCGATTGCATTAGTTGGATAATAATTTGAAATAGCTCTAATGGTATCAATAGCTCTTGAAGAAATTGATTTCCAGGTATTTGATGTTGAATTATAATACAACAATGGGAATTGTGCACCGAGAGAAGTATCTCTTGTTGCATTAAAATATAATCCATAACCATTTGCAACAGCGTGGAAAACTCCATTATTTGCAATAGCTATATCAGTTTGAGCAAAGTTTTCAATTATCGGGGCAAAATTAGGAGTATGATAACCTACAACCTTATCAAATTCACCATCAACAGCAATTTTCTGAGCAGTCCAGTTAGTACCTCCATTTGTAGATTTTATTACCCAGAAACAATCTGCTTCATTTGGATTTGCACCGCTATAAACGTGAGCACCACCACCAGTTGGGGTACCTTCAGCGTTTCCAAACATTATTAAGTGTTGTTCGTTAAGTGACTTACTCATACCAACTTCAACACCACCATTGTTTGTCCACGATGAAATAAAACTTTTAATACTATCCCAATTTGTAAAAGACACGCCAAAATCTGTAGTTTTATAAAATTGATACTGAACTCTGCCACCAGATGTAGCCAAGAAGATATTACCACCTGACATTTGTACGGATGGATCAGTTGAAGGGTCAAACTGTGCAGTTAAATATCCTGCACCACCATCCCAAATGGAAAGGCGGCTTGGAGTATGCCAAACCAAAGCAAGAGTGCCTGTACCATCACCAGTTAAACCTAAATCTATATGAGGCCAACCGCCAGCGCCATTGCTAACTGTTTGAGTAACCCAGGATGTACCTTCTTTTCTTGAGTGAGCAGCGTGTCTGGTTGCAGCACCCTGCCACGGACGAATCATATTAAAAAGATGAGGTTTTTGATTTGTAACGTCAAAAACTATTTGGTCACGAATGACTGAGTTTGAAAAATAATCGTAATTTGTAGTAATTACGGTTTCACCATTAATAATAGCCGGAGGAGCAATGTGTTTTTCAACGACGCTGCCAACAGCATTGTCATCAGCCAATTGTCTGTAGTGAACCTTAACGGAACCGTCTTGTGCCATTGCTAAACTAGCAACGAAAAGAGTAACTAGAATAACTGTAAGAATGTTTCTAGTCATTTTGATCTCCTTTTTTTTGTGAATGATTAGTTTTGGTTAATTAGTTAATAAAAATTACACTTTTAGTTAATTTCTTTTCAAATCACTATGAAAAATATATTACAACAAAATTTTTGTCAAGTTTTTCGGTAATTTTTATTTTTTTTGTTGAAAATAATGATTTTTAAACAAAAGTCAAATCATTTTTAAGTACATAAATTTTTTAATTAGTCATAAAAGGCTGAAGCTTACTTAAGATATTTGCCTTAGGAACAGCACCAACAATTGTATCAACAACTTTTCCATCCTTGAATATCAGCAAGGTTGGTATTCCACGAATACCATATTTAATAGAGGTTTCCTGATTAGAGTCAACATCCAGTTTACCAATCTTAACCTTTCCAGAAAGTTCATCAGCTAATTGTTCAACAATTGGTGCAATCATTTTACAAGGACCACACCAAACTGCCCAGAAATCAACCAGAACTGGAAGATTTGATTTTATAACTTCTTCCTCAAAATTTTGATCTGTAAAAGTATATGGTTTCATAAATTTACCTTAATTATTTATTAAACTAAATTAAACTATTGTTCTGACCAACATAATTAACAATATCTTCACCACCATCTGCGTGAATAACACTTCCGGAAATCCAATTACCACCATCTTTACATAATAATGAAACAATCTTTGCAACATCTTTCGGATCAGTTAGCCTTCCCATAGGATTTTTTCTTTTAGCAATTTCAATCATTTCTTTATTACCGGGAATTTTTCTCAAAGCAGGAGTATCTGTTACACCAGCCATAATAGCGTTTACCGAAGCCCTTGTATGACCAAGTTCCATAGCAAGTTGACGACAGTGAGATTCAAGCGCAGCTTTTGCCGCGGATACTGCACCATAAGATGGAATTACTGTGTGACTACCGGAACTTGTCATCGCAAAAATTCTTGATTCCGGTGCAAGCAGACCATTGGTATATACATCCTGAGTCCAATAAACAAGAGAATGAGCCATAACATCCATGGTCATTTCAATCTGAGCTTTAGTAATTGCCTGCTCTGATGATTTAGGTATATATGGTCTTAGAGTTCCAAATGCAAGAGAGTGAACAATAACTTTTATTTCTGGTTTTCCGGATAGTTTATTTTTTATTGAAGATATTATTTCATTTCTTTTTTCATCATCAGCAGCATTAGCATTAAAAAAAACTGCTTCACTTCCATAAGATTTAATTTCAGATATAATTCTTTCAACATTATGTAAAGTTGCCTGTCTATCTAAGTGAACGCCAAATATATTATAACCATCTTTAGCTAATTGCAGAGCAATTGCTTCACCGAAGCCTGATGAAGCTCCTAAGATTAAAGCCCAATTTAACCGTTCTATATTTTTCATTTACTAATTCCTACTTATTCGTAAACAGTGGAGCAATAATACTAAATAGAAAAAATCTACACAAGATTTGATGACTTGGGTTTCAGAACTATGGAGTCTTCACCAAAAAGTTTTTCAACTTTTTCAATGAATTCATAATCTATTTTAACACGAAAATTTTCTATTGAATATAAGTCAACTTTAGAACCATTTTCAGATAAAGCAATGTAAACAGGAATATTTCCTTCGTGGTTAATAAAAATATTTTTTAATTCTGAAAATCTTTTTTCATCAACAGAATTTTTATCAATCATAATTTTCACACTTTCAACAAGCTCATCATTGGCTTTTTTGATTGGAATAATTTTGTTTATCTGAATTTTAACCGAGTCGCCACTGCTTTCAAGATTACCGATGGCTACAATTACTTCATCTTCACGAATATATTTTTCATACTCTTCAAATGTTTTTGAGAAAACAATACACTCACAAGAACCTGTAAAATCATCTAAATTAAAAAATGCCATTGGCTTGTTTGATTTATCGAGTTTAGTTTTAAGAGCTGTAATAACCCCGCACGCTGTAACATTTCCTTCAATTTCAAATTCTTCGGTTTCACCAAGATGAATGGTGGAAAAGGATTCATACTCAATTTCATATCTTCTGAGTGGATGGTCAGAAATATAAAATCCTACAACTGTTCTTTCCTTAGAAAGTTGAATATCTTTATTCCAGTTTTTGATTTCAGGAAGTTTTGGTTCGCTAAGTTTTATATCCTCAGAATCAGCAAATAAACTGTCTGATAGATTTATTTTGGAGTTCTGAACTTTATGTGCAAAATCTAAAACTATCTCAACTGATTCGAAAAGTTGTGCTCTGTTTTTATGCAACAAATCAAATGCACCAGCTAAAATCAGACCTTCAATAGCCCTTTTGTTAACAATACGAGTATCTACATTAATACAGAAATCGAAGATGCTTGTAAAATCTCTGTTCAGTTTTTCTCTTGCAGAAATAATTTCTTTAACTGCGGGAATCCCAACATTTTTAATCGCTGCTAATCCAAAAACTATCTCACCATTTATAACATCAAAATAGATTGAAGGCTTATTTACATTTGGAGGGAGAACTTTAATTTTAAGCTTTCTACAATCTTCCAGAAACTTTGTTACTTTCTTTGTATCGCCGAATTCATTTTTAAGATTTGCTGCAAGAAATTCTGCGGTATAGTGAGCTTTAAGATATGCTGTTTGATATGCGACGTGGCTATAGGCAATTGCGTGACTTTTATTAAATCCATAATTGGCAAATTCGAAGATGTTATCAAAAATTTTCTCAGCAATTTTTTTATCAATTTTATTTTTTTCTGCTCCGTCCAGAAATTTTATTTTTTGTTCCTTCATTGCAATGAGGTCTTTTTTACCCATCGCTTTGCGAAGATTATCAGCTTCGGCTAAAGACATTCCACCAATTTTGTTAGCAATTTGAATTACCTGTTCCTGATAAACTATAATTCCGTAGGTTTCACGAAGTATTGGTTCCATCATTGGGTGAAGATACTCAGTTGCCTGCTCTTTAAATTTACGTTTAATGAAGTCATCAATAAATTTCATTGGGCCTGGTCGGTACAAAGCATTCATAGCAGCAAGGTCTTTTATTGACGATGGTTTCAGTCTTTTTAAATATTCTCTCATTGGTGCAGATTCAAACTGAAATATTCCGGTTGTCTGACCTTTTCTAAAAAGATTGTATGTGGCTTCATCATCAAGAGGGATATTGTCTATATCTATTTCAATCCCATAATTTCTCTTAACCATATCAATAGTATCTTGAATAATTGTCAATGTTCTTAAACCAAGGAAATCCATTTTCAACAAGCCAACTGATTCTAAATCCTTCATATTATACTGAGTGACAATTTCTTCCTGAGAAGTTGTTTTGGCAAGAGGAGAATAATTGCTCACATCATCCGGAGTAATTACAACACCAGCAGCATGCTTTGATGAATTTCTTACCATTCCTTCAAGTACTTTTGCATATTTAATCAAATCAACAATTTGTTGATCATCAGATTCCTTCACCCATTTTAATTCAGGAACTTCTGCTAATGCCTGATCAATAGAATAAACTTTTCCAAATTTTGAAGGAATAAATTTCGTAATCTTATTTACTGTTGGAATAGGGATTTTTAATACCCGTGCAACATCTCTTATAACTGCTTTGGAGGATAAAGTATTAAAAGTAACTATCTGGCTTACACAATTATGACCATATTTGTTTTTGACATATTCAATTACCTCTCCTCTTTTATCATCAGCAAAATCCACATCAATATCGGGAAGCGATTTTCTTGATGGATTAAGAAATCTTTCAAATAGTAAATCATAATTGAGAGGATTAATATTTGTGATTCCAAGTGCATAAGCAACAAGACTTCCTGCAGCACTTCCTCTTCCCGGTCCAACAGGAATTCTTTTCTCTTTAGCTGCGTTAATAAAATCCTGAACTACAAGAAAATAACCAGAAAATCCCATTTGTTTAATTGTATCAAATTCATATTCAAAACGCTTTTTAATTTCAGGAGTAACTTCGGAAATTTTTTTATGTAAGCCATCGACAGCAAGCTCATATAAATAATCATCAAGATTTTTAGAATTAGATTCTGGCGGGATTGAAAATTTAGGGAAGAAATGTTGTTCCAAGTTCAAGTTGAGATTAATCTTTTCATCTATTTCTAATGTATTCTCAATTGCATCTTTGTGTTTTTTGAAAATTTTCTTCATCTGTTCAGGTGATTTGAAATAAATTTCATCTGTTCCATACTTTAACTGTCTGTAATCATAATCATTTTTATCAGAAAGAAGAAGCAGAATATTATGTGCAATTGAATGTTCTTTCTCAATGTAATGACAATCATTTGTAGCAATCAGCTTTATACCCAATTCTTTAGAAAGACGCGGCATATGCTCAAGAATTGGTTGTTCAATTTCTAATGAATGATCCTGAATCTCTAGGTAAAAATCGTCTCCAAATATTTCTTTATAAGTTATTGCCGTTTCTTTTGCTTTAACTAAATCGCCGTTAACTATATGAGATGAAATTATTCCGGCAGGACAAGCTGAGGTACAGATTATTCCTTCACTATGCTTTCTTAAAACTTCCAGATCAATTCTTGGTCTGTAATAATATCCTTCAAGAAAACCTATGGTTGACAGTTTAACAAGATTGGAATATCCTGTTTCATTTTTTGCTAAAAGAAGTAAATGGTGATAAGGCTTGGTTTTTTTTCTGCCGGGAATTTCTTCAGCTTTGCTTTTATCGAATCTGCTTCCTTCTTTTACTATGTAAGCTTCCATTCCAATTATCGGCTTAATGCCTTCCTTCTTAGCCTTTTTATAAAACTCAATTGCTCCGAACATCACACCGTGATCAGTAATTGCAACAGATTTCATATCGAACTTTTTGGCAGCACCGATTAGTCCTGAGACTGTACAAGCACCATCCTGAAGACTATAATGAGTATGGTTATGTAAATGAATAAAATCTGACATCTTATTATCTAGTTGGATAAAATGGTTAGAAAGACTACTTCAATTTTAAAGATTTTTCTCTTTAAATCAATGTAACGAAAAAAATTAATTTCAGAAAAAGAAAACCCCCAATTTCAAAAAAAATTTTATCTGATAAAAAGCAACTGAATAAGTATAAAAACCGGCAACAAGAATATCAGAGAAAATTTGAACATATAACTAAAGAAATCCGGCATTTTGATATTATTTTCTTCTGCAACTGCTTTCACCATAAAATTCGGTCCGTTTCCAATATAAGTCATTGAACCAAATAAAACTGAAGCTACAGATATTGCTACTAAAATATTCTCTGGAATTCCGGCAACTATCGCGCCGGTCTTTATTCCAAGTCCAACTGCCAATGAATGAAAAGTAACCGCTGTAGGCGTATTATCCAAAAAACTACTAAGTAAACCAGTATAATAATAAAATTGTGGAGGAGTGTTTACACCAAGAGTTTTTGCGTGAGACTGCAAATACATTAAAGCCGGAATCATTGTAAAAAAAATACCTAAAAACAAATAAGCTACTTCCTGAATCGGATGCCAGGTAAAGTTATTTTGTTTCCTTAAATTATTTTCAGTGAATTTTAGCGAAAGTAAAGCCATTGAGAGGATGACTATTTCTCTGATGAATTTGAAATATTCATTGGATTTTACAAAAGGTAAATAGAACTCATTCAAAAATTCGACTGATAAAACTACACCAATAAGAAAAATAAAATTTCTTTTTCCTTGAATTTTAATTGATTTAATATTTGTTTTATCTCTTTTAATTGCCTCAATAGGTTCTTTCTTATAATAATAAGAATCAATAATAAAATAGATAGTAAGTAAAATAGCATTTGTAAAAAACCATTCAACATCCAAAGTGAAGAACCATTCAAAAGGGGCACCGCGCAGATACATCATAAAAAGCGGAGGATCTCCAAGTGGCGTTAACAAACCACCACAATTTGCTACTACAGCAATAAAAAAAAGAATGGTATGAACTTTAAAGGTTCTTTCTTTATTAGTCTGAATTACTGGTCTGATTAAAAGCATTGCTGCTCCGGTAGTTCCCATAAAAGAAGCCAGCACTGCTCCAATTCCCAGAAAAATTGTATTGATTGAAGGTCGGGCTTCAATATCCCCCGTTAATAAAATCCCACCTGTAATTGTAAAAAGCGCTCCCAATAAAATTATGAAAGGCACATAATCAAAAAGCATCGTGTGAATTATTTCGTGAGTAAAACCATTAATCAGAAGAAAAATTAAAACCGGAATACTCAATACAATTGAGATTATAAGTTTATTGCTGTTCTTTTCCCAGAAATGATTCCACTTTAGTGGCAAAACAGCAATTGCCCCAAGCATTAATACAAATGGAATAATTGAATAAATTGTTACGGTTGAATAATCTGCGTGTTGTTCCATAAAAATCCCGATTTAAATATTGCTTATTAAATGATATGATTACATAACCAAAGCCATAATAGCTTTCTGAACGTGAAGCCTGTTTTCTGCCTCATCAAAAATTACAGAGTTTGGAGAATCAGCAACTTCATCCACAACTTCTTCACCACGATGAGCTGGCAGACAGTGCATAAATAAGTAATCATCTTTTGCGTGTTTAACTAATTCCTGATTGACCTGAAATGCCTCAAATTTTTTCTTACGTTCAGCAGCTTCGCTTTCCTGTCCCATACTTGCCCAAACATCTGTGTAAACAATATCAGCATCTTTAACCGCCTGAACAGGGTCTTCAAGAATTTCAATTTTACTTCCCATATAAGAAGCAAACTTCATAGCATTATCAACAATTTCTTTATTCGGTTTATAACCTGAAGGAGAAGCAATTGCAATATTCATCCCGACTTTTGAACAACCATTCAACAGACTGTGAGCCATATTATTTCCATCACCAATGTATGCCAATTTCAATCCCTGAAGAATTCTTTTCTTTTCAAGAACTGTAAATAAATCTGTCAAAACCTGACAAGGGTGTAATAGATCTGTAAGTCCATTGATAACAGGAATATCAGCATACTTTGCTAATTCAACGACATCTGAGTGAGCGAATGTTCTGATCATAATTCCATTTAAATATCGAGAAAGAACTTTTGCTGTGTCTGAAATACTTTCACTTGTTCCGAGTTGTAAATCATTCGGACCAAAATACATTCCTATTCCGCCAAGTTGATAAATTCCTGTTTCAAAAGAAACCCTTGTTCTTGTTGAACGTTTTGTGAAAATCATTCCCAGAGTTTTTCCTTCTAAAAGACGATGAGGTTCATTCGTATATAGTTTCTGTTTAAGGGATTTAGCAACATCAAATATTTCATAAATTTCTTCTATCGAAAGATCCGCTATGGATATTAAATCTTTGCCTTTCATATTAACTGCCATAAATAACTCCTTATATTTTTAATAATTGTTTAGTCAGAAATAATTTTAGTCCCGCAATTAGGATCACCAAGCTGAGTAGCTTCAGTAATTACAGCTTCCTTTCCACCATTAGTTAAAAACCTGATTGCGGCAAGTACTTTCGGCCCCATACTTCCCGAGCCAAATTCGCCAGCGTCATAATATTTTTTTGCATCGGAAATGGTAACAAGGTCAAGTTCTTTTTGATTTGGTTTGTGAAAATTCAAATAAACTTTTGGAACATCAGTAAGGATTATTAAATCTTCAGCATTTATTTCAGAAGCAAGTAATGAAGATGCTAAATCTTTATCAATAACAGCTTCTGTTCCCTGAAGATTTTTTTCTTCATCAAAAAAAACTGGGACACCACCACCACCGCAAGCTATAACAATATTTCCTTTCTGAACAAGTTGTTTTATTATTTTTTTATTAATTATATCTATTGGATCGGGCGAAGGGACTACTCTTCTCCAACCTCTTTTCCTCGCATCTTCTTTAAAAATAAAGTTATTACTTTTTGCCAATAAATCAGCTTCTTCTTTCAGATAAAAAGGACCGACTGGCTTGCTTGGGTTTTGAAAAGCAGGATCATTTTTATCAACAAGAACTTGTGTAACAACTGTAACTATATTTTTTCTGATTTTATTTTTGGACAGAATATTTTTCATCTGCCTTTCTATCATATAGCCGATTCCTCCTTGTGAATCAGCAACACATATATCTAAAGGCATTTTAGGAATTTTGTAGGTATTGTAACCAGCTTCATTTCTTAACATAATATTGCCAACCTGAGGACCGTTTCCATGAGTGATTACAATTTCAAAACCTTTTTTGAGAAGATTTATAAGATTAATGCAGGTATCGTAAGTATTTTTTTCTTGTTGCTGTATTGTCCCTATTTCGTTGCCACGAAGTAACGCATTTCCGCCTAATGCTACAACTGCAATTTTGGTCATAAATTTCCTTATTATTCATTGGCATTCTTTACAAGTTTTTTTAAAATTACAGCGTAAACTTAAACAAGCTTTTACTGAAATAAAATTTTGATTTATGGACTTCAATACTTTGGAGATTGATTCAACTCTTCAACCTGATAATATGATTAAATTATATGCATCAGGTGCCTTCCCAATGGATGATGGGTATGGAAATATCAACTGGTATCTCCCCTCGAAAAGAGCAATTATTCCTTTAGATCATTATAATATTCCCCGCTCGGTAAAAAAGATTATTAACCAAAATGAATTTGAAATAAGATTTGATTTTGATTACTTGAGTGTTATAAAAGGATGTGCAAACAGAGAATCCACCTGGATTTCTGATAAATTAATAATTGCATATAAAAGACTTCATAAAAGAGGATTTGTTCACTCTGTAGAGACTTATCAGAATGATAAACTTGTTGGAGGATTATATGGTATTGCTTTTCGTGGTGCTTTCTTCGGAGAATCAATGTTTTCCAAAATTTCCGGAGCCTCAAAAATTGCTCTTGCAAGTTTGATCCTCCATTTGAAGGAAAGAAATTTTGTTTTGTTAGATGTTCAGTATTTAACTGATCATCTTAAAATGTTTGGAGCTAAGGAAATTGAATGGGATGAATATTACAACCTTTTAATAAAATCATACAATACAAATACAACTTTTTTATAAATATCAATGCCTGACTCCAAATCGAACATATTAAATAGTTCTGTAAAATATATTAAGTCAGTTGGGCCAAGGCGAGCAGCTGCTTTTGAAAAAGCCGGAATAATCACAATTAAAGATTTACTATTTTACTTTCCTACTCGTCATCTTGATAGGACTACAGTTCTTACAGTTGCACAGGCATATCAATATGCTTTGAACGGATTTGATGGTGAAGTTACAATTATTGGCAAAGTTATTAATAAGGAAATAATTCGAACAAGAAAAAGAGAAATTCTGAAAGTTTTTTTTAAGGATAAGACTGGATTTTTTGAGTGCGTCTGGTTTTCAGGTGTGAAATATTTTTATCAGGTTTTCAATGAGAATGACTTTTTTGCAATTAGTAATAAACCGGAAATAGACAAATATGATCACTTTCAGTTTATCCATCCGGATTATGACAAAATAACTGAAGAAGAATCTCAAAGTTTTCTTAACACAGGCAAGATTATTCCATTTTACAAGATTCCCAAAGAGCTTAAGCTAACAAATCTTGGTGATTTGGGAATAAGAAGAATAATTCATAATGCTATTGAAAAATATTTCGATAAAATTGAAGAAACTTTGCCTGAATATATTTTGCAAAAACATTCATTGCTTTCACTGCCCGAAACAATTCTGAACTTTCATTTTCCTGAGAACAGCGAGAAACTTTTTCAGGCAAAAAGGAGGATGAAGTTTGAAGAAATATTTTTTCTGGAATTATTAGTAGCACTTAAAAAAAATAAAATCCAGAGGAACAAAAAAAAACACAGATACATTATAAAATCAGACCTGATAAAAAAGTTTTTGTCAATTCTTCCCTATGATTTAACTCAATCACAATTAAAAGTTCTTTCAGAAATAAAAAAAGATTTGCTATCTGACTTTCCGATGAACAGATTGTTACAAGGTGATGTTGGATGTGGAAAAACAATTGTTGCACTGATTTCTATGCTGATTGCAATTGAAAGTGGTTATCAAACTGCACTAATGGTTCCAACTGAAATTTTAGCTGACCAACATTTCAAAAATATTTCTTCTCTTATTGAAAAGCTTAATAAAAATAATCCTGAGAAAAATATTAAAGTAGATCTTCTGCTCGGAGGTCAGAATAAATCATTACGAAGTAAAATTCTAAAATCAATTGAGGAAAAACAAACAGATATAATTATAGGAACCCACGCATTGATTGAAGAAAATGTCAGTTTCAAAAACTTATCCTTTGTTGTAATTGATGAACAACACAGGTTTGGTGTTCGGCAAAGAGCTGATTTAATTTCAAAAGGTTTCAACACAGATGTTTTAGTGATGAGTGCAACTCCGATTCCAAGAACTCTTACAATGACTTTATATGGTGACTTGGACGTTTCAGTTATAGATGAAATGCCAAAAAACAGAAAGAAAATTATAACCGTTTTAAGAGGCGAAAAAAAACTGCCTGAGATTTATAATTTTATAAGAGATAAAGCTAAAGAAAACTACCAAACTTTTATTGTATATCCGCTTGTTGACGAATCAGATAAACTTGATTTGAAAGCAGCAACAAAATATTATGATCAGTTACGCTCAACGTTTTTGACTAATTTATCTGTTGGATTAATTCACGGCAGAATGTCCTGGCAGGAAAAAGAAGAAATGATGATAAAGTTTCTTAAAAAAGAATTCGATGTTTTAGTTGCAACAACAGTAATTGAAGTTGGAATAGATATTCCAGATGCAAATATCATTTTAATTAATGATGCTCATCGTTTCGGACTATCACAACTTCACCAACTCCGTGGAAGAGTAGGAAGAGGTGATAAACAAGCTTATTGTATTTTGGTTACTAATGATAAATTAGCTGCATCACAGAATCTAAATAAACTGAACCTTGAGTATTTATCTCAAATGCAAATGGAAAATTATAAAGCTTCAGTTCGGCTTCAATCAATGGTTGATCACAGCGACGGATTTAAGATTGCAGAAATTGATATGAAGCTACGTGGACCCGGAGACATTTTTGGAATAAAACAAAGTGGTTTCCCTGACTTAAAATTTATTAATCTAATTGAAGACGAAAAATTAATTTATGAAGCAAAACTTTCTGCATTTGAAATCATCAATGATGATTCAAATCTGAATGAAGAAAAAAATTTTTTACTGAAGAAAAAAATTATCAGTGACTTCAAAGACAATTTTATTTTTTCAAAAATCGGTTAATAAAAACATAAAATCTTATTAATGCGTTTTAACCCCTTCAATCAATGTTACAATCAATGTCCAATATTTAATTAAAATATTTCTTTTCAATTCTTTCATTTCTGACATTAAAGAAATTTTATCTCAAACATTTTTCATTCGTTCTTAAAACTTCTTGACAAGATTTTTATAAACATTATATTTGCTCTCGAAAATAAAAATTTAGGAGAAGTTATTTTATCAACACACTTTAGTAAGAGATTGAGTGTTGCATTAACATTCAATGTAAAACCAGAAAGTGAAACTTTCTCCGAATCAGTGTCCTCAAATTTTCAACAATCATCTCAAAATGAATCTTCAAAAATCGATCAGTTTGCTGAATGGGACACATGGGAAACCATAAATGCCGTCAAAGATGCTCTTTCAATTTATCACGATGTAACTTTAATTGAAGCAGACCAGAATGCTTTCGAAAAATTTAAATCAGTTCGTCCTGATATTGTCTTTAATATCGCTGAAGGATTAAAAGGAGTAAATCGTGAAGCACAAATCCCTGCTATGTTGGAAATGCTTGATATTCCATACACAGGAAGTGACGCTTTAACGCTGGGAATTTGTCTTGATAAATCGAGAACAAAAGAAATTTTAAGTTACTATAATATTCCTAACTCAAAATTTTTTATTTATGATAATCCTTCTCAACTGAATGGAAACACATTCAATTTTCCTCTCTTTGTAAAACCCATAAGTGAGGGATCATCAAAAGGAATTTTCTCCTCTTCAGTTACAAATAATCTCGATGAGTTGCAAAAAGAAATCGAAAGAATAAACAATTTGTATAATCAACCAGCACTCGTTGAAGAATTTTTACCGGGAAGAGAATTTACAGTTGCCATATTGGGCAATGGTGTCGAAACAAAAGTTCTTCCAATTATTGAAGTAAGATTCGACAAATATCCCAAAGGCGTTCTTCCAATTTATTCTTTTGAGACAAAATGGATTTTAGATACCAAAGAGAGTGATTTCGATGTTTTTGATTGTCCAGCTATAATCGAAAAAGAATTAGAAAATAAAATTATTGATTACTGTCTCAAAACTTACAAAGTATTAAGATGTCAAGACTGGAGCAGAATTGATGTTCGCCTTGATAAAAATGGTCAACCAAATATTATTGAGATAAATCCATTACCTGGAATTATGCCTGATCCAAGAGAGAATTCCAGTTTTCCGAAAGCGGCAAGAGCTGCTGGTATATCTTACGAAGAAATGATAAACACAGTTTTATTCTCTGCTTGTAAAAGATATAATTTATTATGAAGAAGAATGCTAAAATATTAATCTGTTACAATGCACCTGTAAGTGTTTATTCCATTTACAATGGTAAACCTGATTCAGAAAAATCATCTGCTGTTGATTTATCTGAATACTCTTTTGCTGATCAAATAAATAATATCAAAGAAATCTTATCTGAGGAATTTTCTTTTGTTGAATCCTTTGCAGTAGACAGAAATATCAAAAATTTTATCAACAAGCTGAAAGAATTTAACCCTGATGCGATTGTTAATTTCATTGAATCTGTAGAAGGCATTACTAACTATGAATATTGTGTTGCTGGTTTGTTTGAACTAATGGATATACAGTTTACAGGAAATACTTCCATAACGCTCGGCAACTGCCTTAATAAAGAGAGAACTAAAATTATTCTTTCGTCTTATGGAATTTTAACTCCGAGATTTCAAATTTTAGAAATAGATCAAAAGGTCACCCCTAAAAGCATAAAACTTAATTTTCCTTTAATTATGAAATTAGATGAAGAAGATGCAAGCATTGGAATATCTGAGTTTTCTGTAGTTAAGAGCTTTAATGAATTAAAAAAGCATTATAGGTTTTTATCAGAGACTTATAATAAAAAAATACTTTTGGAAGAATATATTGAAGGAAGAGAAATAAATGTTGCAATATTGAACGGCAATGTTCTTCCTCCATCAGAGATAGATTTCACGGGACTTCCTGAAGAACTTCCCAAAATTGTTACCTACGAAGGGAAATGGATTGAGGGAAGTGAATATTATAATTTTACAAAACCAGTTTGTCCTGCTAAGCTGAGTAAAAAAATGAAATCGAGAATAGAAAAGATAGCTTTATATGCATACACAGTAATGAATTGCAGAGATTATGCACGCGTAGATATCAGGTTATCAAAGGAAAATATTCCTTATGTAATTGAAGTTAATCCAAATCCCGACATTTCTCCTGATTCCGGATTTGTAAGGGCAGCGAGTGCTGCGGGAATTGGTTATGATGAACTCTTAAAAACAATTACAAGTTTTGCTTTAGAAAGAAAGAAAAATGATTCGCTCATTCAAGCCATCTGATGTTAGCAGCATTGAACTGTTATTAAAAAGAATCCCGAACTTTAATAATGAAGAAATTAAAGTTGCAATGGAACTGGTAAATATTGTTGCAAATGATCCAGAACAAACTGATTATAATATTTTTGTTTATGAAGAAGATGAGAAAATACTTGGCTATCACTGTATTGGAAAAAGACCATTAACAGATGCAGTTTATGATTTATACTGGATAGTTTCTGATCCTCAAAAATCAGGTGCTGGCATTGGAAGAAAATTATTAGAACATGCAGAAAATTTTGTCTTAGAAAAAAATGGCAGATGGATAATAGCGGAGACATCATCTAAAACAGAATATCTTTCAACACAGAATTTTTATTTCAGAAATAACTACACAATACTTGGAGAGATAAAAGATTTTTATTCAGTTGGAGACAACCTTCTGATTTTCGGAAAGTTTTTCAATCAAAAGCAAAACTGAGGATAAAATGGAACTATGGCAACAGATGATACGAGACAGCGTCCACACAGTGGATCAGCTTGTAGAAAAATTTGGTCTTGAAAGACAAGTTGCTCAAGATCTTGATGAATTCTTTCAAGCTCGTATCAATCCTTATTACTTAAGTCTAATCCGATACCCCGGGGATCCTATTTGGCTTCAATGCGTTCCTGATAAAAAAGAATTAGAAGATTTTGATGCTGAAGAAGATCCTTTGTTAGAGGATGCAATGAGTCCTGTACCTAATATCACTCATCGTTATCCTGACAGAGCGTTGTTTCTTGTAACAAGTCAATGTGGTTTATATTGTAGATTCTGCACAAGAAAACGAAAAGTCGGCAATTATGAAAAAATCTCGATGCGTGGATTAGAAAGTGCATTCAAATATTTAGAAGAGCATACCGAAATCAGAGATGTTATTTTATCAGGCGGCGATCCGTTAATGTTAACAGATGCTATGCTTGAAAAAATTTTACAAAGATTACGGCAGATTCCTCATATTGAAATAATTCGTCTGGGGACAAAAATGCCCTGTGTTCTTCCACATAGAATAACTGCAAAGCTCTGTAATATGTTAAAAAAATATCATCCAATTTATTGCAATACGCACTTTAATCATCCTTGGGAAATTACTCCTGAAAGTTCTAAAGCTTGTGAAATGCTTGCTGATGCAGGTATTCCGGTTGGGAATCAGATGGTGGTGATGAAAGGTGTTAATGATGATCCAGAGGTGGTAAAAGAATTAGTGCAAAAGTTATTGAAAATCCGTGTGCGACCTTATTATATGTATATGGCCGATGAAACAAAAGGAGCAAATCACTTCAGAACATCTGTTGAAACCGGATTAAAAATAATTGAAGCATTGAGAGGCTATACATCAGGATTAGCTGTTCCGCATTTCGTTATCGATGCACCCGGAGGCGGTGGGAAAATTCCAATTCTTCCCAGTTATGTTCTTTACCACGATGAAGAAAAAATTATTATGCGAAACTATCAGCATAAATTATTTACGTATAAAAATTATGCAGATAGGAATAATATAAATGGATATGGCCCGGATTCAAGAAAAAATATTAAAAACAACAAGAGTAAGAAATCAGTTAATCTTAAAGAAAAATCTCCGATAGAAATATTGCAGGAATTATAATACTTTAAAGAAATAGGGGCTGTCCAAAAAGTAATTTTGTCATCACGAACGAAGTGAAGTGATCTCATTTTTGAATTAAAAGATAAAGATTGCTTCACTCGAAGACTCGTTCGCAATGACATTTTACCTCTTTTGGGACAGCCCCTACAATCGTGAAAAAATCCAATCTTTTAATTACTCAATTGCGATTCTTTTAACCTTTTGCTGAATGCTATAAAAAACCCAATGACAACTACCAAAACACCGATCCAAACTAAACTTACAAAAGGTTTAATACTTGCGTTAACTACTAAAACCTCTTCTGCTTCTTTTTTTACTGTTTCTTTTGGTTCGTCCAATTTAGAGAGTGATAACTCTACTCCCTGAGCAGAAAGATTTAATAACTCAACTCTGAGATTTAATTCTTTTGACTCGAATGAAGTAAACTCAACTTTATCACCACTTTGTTTTCTGTATAAAATGAAAGAGATGTTTTTATTATCTGATATAGCTGATAACACAGCTCCTAATTGAAAATCTCTTCCTTCCTGCATCGCTTGCATAACATCAGAACCCATTTCAAATTTTTCAAAAGTTAAAGTGATATTTTCATATTTAACAGATTTACCTTTTTCGATTGAAACTGAACCTGAGTGGTCGTGATCACCAGTCTGTTCATAACTTAATGGAGCTATATATATATCTTTAGTTGGTAAGACAACAATTGAAGGTTCTCTCATTAAACTATTATTATATTCAGCAATATACATTACGGGAGAAGCATTAAATGTTTTACCATCTTTATTCATATTAATATTAAATGCGTATTTAGTAGCATTTTCAATCGGTTCATATCCCGTAAAAACCATTTGATATCCAAAAGCTTCTGTTGGTTTACCTTTGACTAAATTTAAAGTTTTTTCATTGCTATAAGCAGAAGAACCTATAACACCTAAAATAAAAATTGCCAATCCGATATGTGCAACATAAGCTCCAAGTTTATCAAAATTATTTTTAACGATTTTAATTGCAATTTCTCCGTTAACTATAATTGTAAATATTGAAGAAAAAGCTAAAAGAATCATCATAATATCATTGACTCCGCCAAACAGTATTATGATAACTGTGACCACCACACTTATTGCTAAATAGATAACTGACTTACTTAAAAGTTCCTGTGTAGAAGTAGTTTTCCATTTCAATAAAAGGCTTAGACCATTTAATAATCCTACTATTATTGCCAATGGAACATGCATTTCATTGTAAAAAGAAATATCAACTGATCGTCCTACAATAGGAGCGGAAGTACCAACAAATACTATTATTGCAGAAGCACATAAAACTACTGAAGCTGTAAATAATGATAATTCTCTGGAAAAGAGACCTTCATCCTGCGGGACTTCTGACTTCAAATATTTCCATCTGTAAACTATCAATCCAAGACCAAGCAAAGTAAAAGAACTGATGAAAATAATCAGGAATAAATAAGCTAACATTCCCGGATCAACAAATGAATGAACAGAAGCATCACCTAATACACCACTTCTTGTAAGGAATGTACTGTATAGGACTAAAATATAAACTAAGATGCTCAGTATCAGATTTGTTTTTGCATATCTGCCAATTCCTTCAGATTGAGATTGACTTTTCTTCTGAACCAACATTGTATGAATTGCAGCTACACCAATCAGCCAGGGGATTAAACTTGAGTTTTCTACAGGATCCCAAGCCCAATATCCTCCCCAACCAAGCATTTCATAAGCCCAATAGCCACCAAGCATTATTCCCAAGCCTAAGATTCCCGTTCCAACTAATAACCACGGGAATGATTGACTTACCCAATCTTTATATTCATTTTTCATCAATGCAGAGACTGCAAAAGCAAATGGAACTGTAGCCATTGCAAAACCAATAAATAAAATTGGCGGATGAATCTGCATCCAGAAATTGAGAAGCTGGGGATTCAAACCTCTTCCATTTACAATAAAAGTATTTGGATCAATTCCATTCTGAACTAAAGAAGCAAAAAGAGTTGAGGAAACCTGAACATAAGTTGTATTAGTCTGCGGATCGGGGAATAAAAATTGTTGAAGAAATGGAAGATCTAAGTAGATTGAATTTATTGATTTCAAATCAACGAAGATTGGATTAACCCAAATGTATTCAAATGGATTTTTAAACCAAGGAGAAACCATAAGAAGTAAAAACGAAATAGCCAAAGTAAAGATTGTCATAACTCTTGGTTCAAGATCACCTCTCTTTGAAGTATAGGATTGAAGAATGATTCCTACAACAACAGTAAGCAAAATCCATAACATAAAACTGCCTTCCTGACCGCCCCAGAAAGACGAGAGTAATAGTCCGGTTGATAACGAATTATTGCTGTAACTGAATACATATTTATATTGGTATTGATGCGTTAATAAATAATACCATAAAAAAGTAGATGCTACAATTACAAAAATTGAACAAAGATGATAAAAAATTCTTGCATAAGAGATAGTATTCCTGTAGCCCTTGAAGTTCAGGAAGTACATAATCATTGAAATGATACTAAAAACTAAAGCGAAAGTAAGAATGATGCTTCCAATCATAAGATCTCCATTTGATTAATAATCATTAACCGTAACATTTTTACAAACTAGATGATTGCGCTGCCGGTTGTTCCTGATATTTGCTGGGACACTTAGTTAAAATATCCTTAGCATAGAAATAGTTATCCTGATAAGAACCTGTTACTACAACACTTGTGGCTGATTCGAAATTGTTTGGCATTGCTCCGCGATAAACAACCAACATTTCTTCACCTTTATCATCTTTCATATAAAACTGGAACAAATTGTTTTCTGAATCATAGGTATATTTTTTTTCTTTAACCCAACTTCCAGTAGCTTTGACTGTTTTATGAGTTGATTTGACTAAAGCCAGATTATTTTCATATTTAATATTACTTTGAGTAAACAGATATCCCATTATTCCCAAAAACAAAACAATAATAAATCCACCTATGATATATTTATTCTTCATTGTTTTCTCCTTTCATTTCATTTTCGATTGATTTAATTCTCCTATCCATTCCTAAAAGATAAAAGAATATACCAGTCCATACAATTAAAACAATTATCATTACAATATAAATTGCATTATCCGTTAAAAATTGAATCACGCACTACCTCAATATTTTTTTGTAATTTCTCTTTAATTAAAATTGATTTATAGCCAATGTTCCACATCCAAAAATAGAGAATTGTAAAAGCAATCAGTGATAAGAAAAATATAAGCAACATATTCTCATTCATTTTAAAGTTAACAATCGGACCAGATGTTTCATCATCAGCAGAGCCAGGATGCAAACCAGTCATAATTCTTGGCATAATGAAAATAAAAAATGGCACGGTAACAAAAGCAATTATCGAATAAACTGAGGAAAGAGTTGCTCTTTTTTCTTCCGATTCTATAGAAGAACGTAATGCAAACCACGCGCCATAAATCAGTAGAAGTGCAAAAATACTGGTTTGTCTTGGGTCCCAACTCCAGAATGCACCCCAGGCAAATTTTGCCCAAACAGCACCTGTAACTGTAGCAAGAATACAGAAAATTATTCCTAATTGATTAGCGACATACGCTTTAACATCATCATTAAGATTTTTGTTTTTAAGATATCGGAAACCATAAATACAAGACATTAAAAATGCAATCACTGTCAACCAGGCAGTTGGTACGTGAAAGAAAATGATTTTAGCATTCTCTCCTAATCCGGGAATAAAAGGGAATTCATACCAAACTGATGGTTTGTCAACTATTGGAAATGTAATTCCAGCAATAGAGACAAAAGCCATTAAAACAAATAAAAATATTTTCCAGTACATAATTTTTAGTATTCAGATTATTTATAATTAGTTACTCTTTCCAAATAAAATCGAATAAAAGATACGAAACTGTAATCATTATGCCATCATAACTAACAACTATTGCTAATTCATAAAGAGCATTTGCAAAGCTTGTGCCATCAAAACAAAAAATTGTCAGTTGGACACAAGTCAAAATTAGCGGCAATAAAACCGGAAATGAAAGGACAGGATACAGTGTTCCTTTCGAGCCAGCTTTTGCAATAATTGATGCAATTATTGTTGATGAAATTGCAAGTCCGATATTGCCAAAAATAAATGTGACTAAAAATAAAACGAAATTATTAATCACAAAACCCTCAAAAAATGCCGCATAAATGAGAGTAATGATTACATTGATAAAAAAAGTCAGAATCAGATTGAATAAAAGTTTTCCTGAAAAAATGGTGTCGGGAGAAGCAATTAGCTGTAAGGTAAGTGTTGTCCCTTTTTCTTCTTCGGAAACAAATGCTCTTGAAAGACCACTCATTGCCGAGAAAAAAATCACAACCCAGTATAAACCAGCAGTAAGTTCAGGCTGAATTTTCTCATTTCCGATAGAAAAAAGTATAACACTTATCGCAACTAATATAAACATCACCAAAGCATTTATTGCGTATCTGGTTCTTAGCTCAGATTTAATATCCTTTAAAAATAAACTGTAAGATTTAGTAATCATTAAAATTCAGTTATTTATAATTTTCTAAATAAATAATATCACCACACATTCTTAAGTCTTGCTCTTCATTTGAAGCAATAATTACTATATGATTTTTAGAATATTCATCCAAAATTGTATAAACGGAATCTTTGCCCTCACTATCAAGATTAGAGGTTGGTTCATCCAAAAGTAATAACCCGGGTTTGTGCATAAGAGCAAAAACATATTTCAAACGTTGTTTCATTCCTGATGAATAAGTTTTCACAATATCTTTCCTGCGATTGTATAAATTCATTTTCCCGAAGAGCATTCTGATGTATTCCGAATCGTATTTAATCCCTCTGATTTTAGAAAAGATTTTTAGGTTTTCCTCAGCAGAAAATTCCTCATAAAGTATTAGATAAGGAGAAACAAATCCGATATGGTTAAACAATTCATCACCAGTTATTTTAATTCCATTTAATAAGTGAACTATTTGCCCTTTATTTGGCGAAAGAACTCCGGCAATAATTTTCATAAAAGTGGATTTACCAGAACCATTATTCCCCGAAATTCCAAGAACAGTATTAGAACTGATTGAATAATTGATATTCTGAAAGATTAACCTTCTTCCAAAATTTTTTGAAAGATTTTTTATTTCAAGTGAATAACTATTCATTCAGGATTACGATTTTATCTTTGAAAACTTTATCACTCACTCTTACCGAGATGAAATATACTCCTGAAGGGACATCTTTTCCACTATTATCTTTCAAATTCCATTTTATTCCTTTTGCACCATTTGGTAAAAAAACAAGTTTCTGAAAATCATTATAGATAAGTTTCATTGAAGAAGAATAAACATAAAATTCAACTCCATCCAGAAAACTTTTATTAAACTGAATATTTAAGAACTTTCCCAGAACATAATTTTCACCAAAACGGAATGGATTAGGGAAAGCAAATAATTCCTTCTGATTTATCTGAGGATTGAAGGTAGTATCTCCATTTACTACTATATCATTAAGAATTTCTGAAACATTGTAAAATGATTGATGAAAAGGATTTAACGTTTCAAAATCTGCCGAAAAAATGCCCGCAAGTTTTCTTACACCTTTGGCTGTGTCATTATAAAGTGAATAAATAAAAGGAAAAGTTTTATCAATACTATCTATTCCGCTCGCAATATCAGAATTAGATAAAATTACCAACAAAGTATCTAAACCTGAATTAACCTTTAAATAAAAATTTGTAGTAGCCCTACTTCTCATAGCATAAGAACGTGATGGCGGAGTAAATGGCATTGGATCGGTCGTTCTAATCATAGGATAATTAGCTGCCTCTTTGTAATATCTGCCTGGGAAATTTCTATATCCTGTAAAGTAATTCCAAATTCCGAATTTATTCAACTGATCTTTAAAAGTTGAACCTCTTTCATTTATTGCCAACGCAATAGAAGTTAAAGCCCGGTTATTTGGCATTAGTTCCCATATTCTCTTAAGTATCTGATAATCAAAATTATTTTGAAGAAAGATATTCCACAAAGAAAGGTTGTATCCGTTATTCAGTAAAAATGGACGGGTAGGATTATTAAAGTAATCAGGTAAATAAAAATAATAATCGTTAATGTCGTCAAATACAAATTCTTCCATAGCAGTAGAAGTAATCTCATAGTAAAATATATCTGCTTCCCTATAGATATAATTCCCAATCTGAATAGCGTGATGAAACTCGTGAGCAACAGTCACTTTTGCACCATTTATTCCGGAAGTCGGATATCCAAAATAATCATTATCAATTACTGTGAAGCTTGTGTAGCGCTCATTTCCAAGCGGAGTTTCAGGTTGGGTAAAGCCATAATAATCTGCACCAAGATTGGTGATGTAAATATCAAACTTATTATCTCCTCCCATTCCATTATCCGGAGGCGGAGGTGGATAACCGAGAAAGTTAACTTCAAATTCATAGACAGAATCGAGCGCCGCAGCAAGTTCAGTTAAAGAATATCCTGGTGCATTTGCACCCGTTTGATCATAATGAATTCTGAAATATCCTTTTGGTGTAACAATACTTGTTTGTAAAGGAGGTCGTTGAAGCAGAATTTTCAATACATCTTGCTGCTCGGGTAAAAATTTATTAAAATTAGTAAAAACTGAAGCGGCTAATCCAAAACCACATTTTTTCTGATCCTGAGAAATAATTATTGGTTTTTCCCCAACTTGCTCCTTTGTTCTGATAAATACATATAAATTATACAGAGAATCCAACTGACTTTGAGATAGATTCTGTCCAATGATTTCTGAAACTGATATAAAAAGAAAAAGTAATAATAGTTTATTTATCAATTCAACTGCCTTATTTTAATTTTTTGATCGTAGGAATCAATAAAAATCAAATGTTTATTTTTTTTATCTAATTTGGTAACTGCAAACTTCGCCACATTAACATCTTTAAATACTGTTTTGATTATCAATTTGCTCAATCTTTTTACATAAATAATTCTGAATATCTGATTCAACTCTGAATCATAAAAGTAAAGAAACCCTTCATTATCTGAAATCAAAGGTCTCTCTGAGAGTAAAGAGTGATTTGTCAGCAATTCAGACTTTATTAAAACATTTAAATCACGGCTAAAAATAAGTAAATATTTCTTATCTGAAATTTGCATAAGTGAGGAGAAATAGTCATAATTTTTTACTTGTTTTGAAATACTGTTAAAAAGTTTAATGTCTTCTTTAACATCAATTGAATACAATTTTTTTTCTTGTTTACTATCAAACAAATAGTTTACTGAATTAAGAGTATATGATGAATCTGATTTATTCCAATAAAGAATTTTATTTTCATTTTCTGATAAAATATTAGCAGATAGAAAATTATCAGTAACAAGTGGATATTTAATTAAATTATATTTTTTATCGAGAGACAATTTTAATATTCCATAATTGAGTTCATTTCCTTTTGAATACAAGATTTTTATTTCTCCTGAACCATTAACATTCGAACTCCACAAATCCTGAATTTTCCCTTCAGCATAAACAAAATTCTTTTTGAGCCTGAAACTTGTAAAATCTATTTCAATAATTTCTATTAAACGTTCATTGAGTGAGTAACAATACAAAATGATTTCAGTTGCTGATTTTCGTATAATAAATATTTCCGAATGAACACCTTTTAAATCCAATTGAAATAATTCAGAAGGTATTCCCCTATTATTTCTCAAAATAAATTTTAGCTTATTATCAAATCTGTCAATGAAAATTAAGTCCAAAAGACTATTGTTATTAAGATCAAAAGTCTGTAATCCAAAGGGTTTTATACCATAGATCAGGTTTACATCTTTATTAAATGAAGCAAATTCCGAAACTATTTTAATCCTGCCATTCTTTGAAATACTGGCAACTCCGTAAATAAATCTTGAAAAGAAAGGAATCAATTCGTCAATCTGACTTTCAAAGTCAAAAATAATTTCTTCAAAAAAATCATTTGAATTTTTTGCAAATAAGACAGATAAATAATTACCGGAGGATGAATGACAAATAATATCAAAGTTACCATCGTGATTAAAATCTCCGACTGTAAAATTTGATATAGCAGAAGAGGTCCTAATTAAAATAGATTGATTAAAGACACTTAAATTGTCACCAAAGTAAATCAGCAAACCATTATCTGTCGAAAAGATCAAATCTTTATATCCATCAAAATTGATATCAATTATCTGAAATTTATTTACGTTTTGATTGATATAAAGTTTTCTTTCTATCTGAAATCTTTCACCATCTTTATTATAAATAAAGAAAAGATTTTGAGAGATTAAATCGTAGGCAAGAATATCAATATATTCATCCCCATTTATATCAAAGAAAAATGCATCAAGAAATGAATGGTTTTTGAATAATTTTCTCTCAACCAATTGGTTATTTGATTCCGAAATTATTGATAAACCCTCAAAAGCTTCTCCTGAGATTAAATAATCATTTGACTTGTCCAAATCAACATCTGCAACATCAATTTTATTCGGGTAAGAACTCATTTTAATAGTCTTTGTAATACGAGGATAACCATATTGGTTGAAATTTATTAGTCCGAACATCCGGGATTTTCTTGAAGAAAAAGCGTATTCTATTATTTGATTTTGCGAATTATAAATTGGTTTAAAGAAATTAGGTTCAAATCTCAAAAGTAATTTACGGGGTTTTGAAAATTTAAGATTTGGCTGACCCGTTAATAAATAAGCTGTTTTATTTTCCTGATTATAAACAAGAAGGTCAGAATAAGAATCTTTGTTATAGTTCAAACTAAAAAATCTGTTTTGACCTGCTATAATTTCAAATTCAGAAAAATTCGTAAAACCATTAATTGGAATTTGAGCATATAACAGATTAGATAGAAGAATCAGAGGAAATAAAAAACTAAATATTTTTAGATCTGTTTTTAAGTCTATCTTCTCTTCTCCTGAGTGCATCCTCAAATCGTCTGATTTCATCCTCTGTTTCAGGAGTAATCTGGTCAACTGGAACTGGTTTTTCATTCTCGTCAACAGCAACGAATGTAAGGTAAGCTGTATTTGTGTGAATTTTTGTCCCAAGTCTGAAGTTCTGAGCATAAACTTTTACACCGACTTCCATAGAAGTTTTAAATACTCTATTTACTGAAGCAATTAAAGTAACAGCGTCACCAAGTTTTATTGGATGATGGAAATCAATTCTATCAACTGAAGCGGTAACACATATTTTATTTGCGTGTTTTGCTGCACTCAAAGCAGCACAAATATCAATCCAATGCATTAATTGTCCGCCAAGCAAATTACCAAGCTGATTAGTGTGATTGGGTAGCACTAATTCTGTCATTTCAATCTGAGAATTTCCAACGTTTTTCATAAAATTATTTTAATGATAATTCTTTCTCCAGATTATAAATTATTCTTTGAACGTCTCCTGCCCGAGAATTATTAGGATAGTTTTGAATAAATATTTTTGATGATTCCAGAGCTTCGCTTAATCTGTTCTTTGACAATAAAATATTTATTTTATTGTAGTGAGCTAAAGGTGCGAATTCTGTGTCGTGGTAAATTTGCATCACATTATCATAATAGAAAATTGCGGCGGTGGTATATTCCATTTTTTCATAAATCCTGCCTGTTTCAAATTCTTTTTTTGCCAATTTTTGATTCAGCTCAGAAATTTTTGCTTCAGCTTCTGAAACCTTTTCATCAAGTGGAAAGAAATCAATAAATGCCTGGTATTCCTGAATTGCCTTTTTTGAATATTTTTGGTCAAGAGCAAAGTTAGGGGAAAGTTTATAATAACATTCTGCAAGCATAAACTGGGATTTAGTGAGGTATTCACTTGTAGGCATACTCTTAATCAACCTACTGAATTCATAAGCACCAAGAATATACTCTCCTCTATTAAATCTCGACATTCCAAGATAATAGATTGCATCATCATTAATTCCACTTGCCGGAAATTGAAGTAATATTGCTTCAAATTCTTTTATAGCATCAAGATAATCTTCATTTTCATAAAGTTTAATTGCGACTGCTAACCTTTCTTCCGGACCAAGATTTGCAGTTTCTAAAGAAGAAGAGCAAGAAGTAATTATTAAAACTGATAAAATTGAAAAGACAACAAAATATTTTTTCATCTATTTACATAATATTTATTAAAAACCTGACAATTATAATTAAAATTGTCGTGCCTGAAAAGGTATTAAACTACTTAGACCTTATGGTAAAAAAAAGTATTACGGCAGTGGCGGTCGCTGCAATTGCAATTATTGGTTCGATTAAATTTGAGAAAAAAGGCTCTTTCGGAGGAATTCCTTCTGTAATTGGATAAATCTTACTCTCTAATTTTGTGTAATTATCAAATCCCACTGTATCTGAAGAACTGAAATTAAAATCAAAAACTTCGTTTTTCCTTTCTAAAATAAAATTTCCAGACAAATTTATCTCTCGTGTCATAAAATAATTTCCAAACAAATGGTCCTTAAATAAATTTTTATATTCCACTTTTGCTTCAGAGAAGGACAATGAAATTTTCTCATCGTATTCGAATTCAGAACCTAATTTAATTCCGCTTCTGATAAGTTTAATTTTAATAAATTCATAAAAAATATTCAAATTCCCCTCATTTTTTAATGTTATTAACAGATTTGAATTACTATCTGGCAAAGCTCGAATAATTTTTTCAGAAACAGAATCGGTTAGATTATTGAATACCTGAAGATTGGATAACTCCTGCCCAAAAGATGTTTTAATCAGGAATAATACTAAAATAAAAAGCCGGAATAATGAAATTTTCATTCCAGCTTTTGAGAAATATTTTAATAAAATTTTCAGATTCTTCCTGCAGCTAGTTTCTGTAATCTTTTAATTCTTTCCTCTATTGGCGGATGAGTAGAAAATAATTTACCAATCCCTCCGAATAGCGGACTCACAATGAACATATGTGCTGTGGCAGGTTCAACATTCCTCATATGTTGAATTTGATTTGATCGGGAAATTTTTGCCAATGCATTTGCTAAAGCTAAAGGATTTCGACTTATTCTTGCTCCACCTTCATCTGCCATATATTCCCTTGAACGTGAAATTGCAAGTTGAAGCATTGTTGCAATAATTGGAGAAAGGATAATTAACAATAAACTTCCGATTGCACCACCATTATCCCTATCATTACCTCTTCCTAACATCGCGAACCATCCAGCCATATGAGCTATGTAAGAAATAGTTCCAACGAGAGTGGCAGCTATTGTACTTATCAGAATATCCCGATTTTTAATGTGTGCTAATTCGTGAGCCATAACTCCTGCAATTTCTTCATCATTAAGACTTTGCAAAATTCCTGTGGTTGCTGCAACAGCTGCATTTTGAGGATTTCTTCCAGTGGCAAATGCATTAGGTGTCGGGTCATTTATAATGTAAACTTTTGGCATTGGTAAGTTTGCATTCTGAGCTAATCTTTCAACCATATCATAAAATTTGGGAGCTTCTGAGCGGGTTATTTGCTTTGCCCGATACATTGAAAGGACTATTTTATCCGAGAACCAATAAGAACCGAAATTCATCGCCAGAGAAAAAATAAAGGCTATTGTCATTCCGGAATTTCCACCTATGGAATATCCTACAAGAAGGAACAAAGCCATCATTAAAGACATTAAAAATACTGTTTTAATTGCGTTCATATTTCTCCTTTTTGATTTATCGTATCTTAATATTTTATGATTTTAGATGAATCAGAAAAATTTTTGTTTCATTTTAATTTACTGATTCTTAACAATTTCGAGAAAATCTGCTTCTAAAGTAACATTTGGTAATTCAATTATTCTACCAATCTCTTGATTATTTTTATAGAAAATAAATGTAGGGACAAGATTTATATCAAGGTCATCTGCTTCATTTCCAAAGCCTTTTTTCTTTCTATCAACACAAATCATTTCTAAATGCTCGTCAGGGAAATTTATTGCGTCTAATATTTTTAAGAATGCAGGAACAAATTCTCTGCTATCACCACACCACGTTCCTAAAACAATTTTAACTTTCACATTGTTCAAAAAATCCTTCAACTGATTGATGACTTCAGTATCTGGTAGATAATTTGAATAACTCTCATTGAACCAACCAGAAAAAGCTGTATCGTTAAAGGCTTCTCTGGTGCAATAACCAATTAACATTTTTTTGTTTTTAACTGTATCAACAGTAAAATGATTATAATCCTGAGCAACACAACTGAAAGAAACTAACAATAATAAAACGAAGCTTTTCATTTGGAATCCTCCTTATTTGAGTGCCTGATATCAATTCCCCAGAGCAATTTTTTTCTTAGTGTAGAAAAATAAGTTGAAACGGATGTGTGAATAAGTTTTAGTTTTTTTTCGCTTTTTTTAATTTTTATTTCCAAAGGGGGTGGAATATTGTAAGACCTTTGACCATCACAACTAACCTGAACGTCAATATGAAGCGAATCTGCTTTAATAAGAATTTCCTGATAACTTGGCAGCACGAGTGGTCTTACAGTCAGACTATGAGGAGAAATCGGAGAAAGTGAAACCACATCAGCTTTGGGACTTATTATTGGTCCTCCTACTGAGATTGAATAACCTGTTGAACCAGTTGGAGTTGCTACTATAATTCCATCAGCATTGAAAGTAGTTACATATTCATTATCAACCCAGATATTAAGTTCAATCATTTTAGGCCAGCCACCTTTATCAATTACAATATCATTGAATGCTATTATTTCTTCTTCTTTACTACCGAAAATATTTCCGGAAATTACAATCCTTTCATCAATCACAAATTTTCTGTTCTTTAAACAATCAATAATATAATCCATTTGAGATAACTCAGCCTCTACTAAAAAACCAAGTTTCCCAACATTCAAGCCAAGAACAGGTTTATCATATTTCAGTGCGTTAAAAGCAGTGTTAAGCATTGTTCCATCACCACCAATAGAAACCACAACATCGCATCTATTATACAAATCATCGTCTTCTGCAATTAATTCTTCAGTTAATTCAATTTTAAATTTTCCGTCAGATTCAAAAAGAGATTTAGTAAGAATATAATCTATATTATTCTCTTTAAGTTTTGAAATAAAAGATGATACTATTTCAAGTATATTCTCTTTGGTGATATTAGCAACAATGCCAAGTTTCATAATTTTATTTTTTTATTAGTTAAAATTAACTAAATGTAATTATTCTTTTGTCAGTAACTTTTCAGCAGCAGCAACTACTTCGTTTTCGTTTATGCAATTTATATTTAGCTCAGATCCGAAACCATACTTTGACTTTAAGTAATCATAATCTGAAATGTAATCCATTATTTCTTTTGGATAGATAAAAATTGCTTTTAACCCCATTTCTTTTGGATAAGGATGAAATCTTCCAAAATGGTTTCCATTTGAAATACAAATAAAAGGAGTATTGACCGCCGCTGCAAAATGAATTGCACTTGTCTCATTTGAAATAAGCAATTTAGAATCTGAAATAAGTTTTGCCAATTGCGGAAGATTCGTCTTTCCGGCAAAATTTTTTACTCTCTCACTTTTTAATTTATTAAATATATCATCAGCTATAATATAATCTGATATTGAACCAGCCAGAACTATATCAAGTTCATAGTTTTTAAGAAGATGGGCAATTACTATTGAATATTTTTCTTTATCCCATTTTCGTTTTGAATGATTAGCTCCCGGAAAAACAACAACATATTCCTTATTTATATCAAAGCTATCAAGCTTATAAGTATTCAAAAAAGGTTTAATTATATCCAAATTAACATTTAAGATTTTTGAGAAATACTCCTTATTTCTATCAAACTCAAACATTATTTGATTTGATGATGGAATCAGTTTTGTGTAAGCTCTATCTGTCAATAAATTTCTTTTCCATTTAACGTGGCTATCAGGAGAGCCAATGCTTCCAATTCGATTTATTGCCCGGCTTGTTTTGACTATTGAATCTCCAAAAAGAATTTCTCTGGAATAAGAACAATTAATTACAGTTTCAAAACCGTATTTATAAATTGAATTTAATAAATGATACTTGTATAAAATGTTATTATTAAACTTCTGTCTTTCTAACCATAAGAAATTATCTATCGTTTGTGAGTCGAAAGTTTCAGCTAATTCTTTCCAGATTATATTCCCAAGAAGAGTAATCCTGTAATCTTTAAATTTTTCACTCTTTTTTAAATACTCTAGGAAATTTCTGAATAAAAGATAATCACCAATTGAATCGAGTTTAATCAGCAATAAAGTATTTGGCTTTAATATTTGCTTATTAAAAGAAATGATAAAATCCAAAACGAAGTATGCAAAATATCTTATAAGATTAAATAGTTTTATAATTATCAGACTTAAAGTCATAAAATGGATTTATCCTTTAATAAAAGGTGATCAGAAAAAGTCTTACTTTTTTTGATTTTACGTATTAAGAATGAAACTCCGGATTTAGATAATATTTTTAGTAAGAATGGATTGAGACTAATCTTTTTATTTTTTGAGAGTAAATGAAGTTCTCCGAAATTACTGTACTTTAATCCTAAAATATTCGATAATGTTTCAAAAGTATTTTTAGAATAAAATGAAATATGCTGACCGTGCTCAAATCCATAATACCACCAATTTCTCGAAGGAATTTTTTCAGGAATAGTAACAGTAGATAACAATATGTTATCAGATAGTTGTAACATTTTCTTTACTTCATCCAGCGGATTTTCAAAATGTTCGAAGACTTCAAAAGCTGTTAGTAATTCATACTTTTTATCTCTCATTTCAAAACCTCTTGCCAGCAAATTTTGGGTGTAATCATCGTGCCAGTAAAAATCAAATCCGATATCTCTCATCAATCTTGTGAAAATTCCATAACCACCAGCATAATCCAGAAATTTTTTCGATGAGTCAAAGCAAAAGAATATTAAAATAGAAACAATTTTTGAGAAATAAATATTTCTCATCATTATTCCTGTGTCAGAAATGTTAATCGGATTTTTATACGCTTCATCAAGCCAGAATGGTGTTTCGGTAAATAAATAATCACAACTACTGCATTTATAATATTTAACATCATATTTTTTTAGTACTTTCGTCACAAAACTGAGTTCAGCATCTTTTTCACAAATTTTACATTTTATTGATATCATAAACCTCTAAATATCCTCTTCTGATCTTTGGTTTACCTGAAATAAATTTATGAATAGAAAAAGCATCAGTAAGACCATTTTTGATTTCTCCAGATTTTTACGACAGAACTCAATCCAATCTGGTTAAGTAACTTCTTTAAATAAGTACGAATTACTCTTAATAAATAGTACAAAAAAGATTTTTTATTCCAAAGGTTATGAGTTTTTAATGCCCGTTTAGTTTCTTTAATGGATTCAATTTCGTTATTCCAGGAAGCTCCACCGGCATTCATTATGACGATTGGTTGAGATTTCAGATAAAAAGAAATTTTTGAAAGTTCAAATACTTTTGAAATTCTACAAACGAATTCAAAATCCATTGAATAACGATATGAAGTATTGAAATAACCAATCTTATCAAAAATTTCCTTCTTAAAAAACATAGTGGGATGATTAAATGGCATTGCAATTCTTACATCACATAATAAGGGTCTTCTTAAATTACTTCCAAATTTCTCATCCTGAAATAAAATGTTTCCGTGAACAAATAAAATTTCCTGCTTATTAAAAGATTTTACTACATCAGCGAATACTTGACTATAAAAATACCTATCATCTCCATTAAGAATAGTAATAATATCCCCCGTTGCATTTTTAATACCTTTATTAAAAGCATCTGAAATTCCCTCATCTTTCTCTGAAATTATTATTAGTTTATCTGTGCAATTATTTTTCTTGTAGAGTTCTGAGATGATTTCGAGAGTTGAGTCTTTACTGCAATTATCTATAATTATATGTTCAAACTCCCTGTAACTCTGCGATAATACAGAATTGACATTTTCCGAAATTGTTTTTTCAGAGTTAAAAGTTGGAGTGATAACACTAATTTTCATTTAATCTATCTAATTATTATTCAAAAATAATACAAGTATCCGAACATTTATTCAAAGAATGATAGACAAAAAAATACTGCTAATTACATTAAGAGGAGACTTCGGAGGCGGACCACGTCACGTTGATTCAATATATCAAAATCTAAAAAGAGAATTTAATTTATATATCGCTTCCCCATCAGAAGAACCTTTTGGAATTAGTTGGAAAAACCAACTTTTTGAATCAAACAAATTTTTAGAACTACCCCATAGAAAATTCAGAGTTCGAGATTTCCTTAGTTTAATTTCTTTTGTAAAAAGGAATAAGATAAAAGTAATTCATGCTCACGGTCGGGGAGCCGGAATTTATGCAAGATTGTTAAAACCTTTCTTACCGCAAATTAAAATTTTATACACATTACACGGTTTTCATATTGAATTATTCCCACTACTAAAAAAACAAATCTCTATTTATATAGAAAAAATTCTCAGTCTTTTAACAACAATTTTTATAAACATCTCAGAGAATGAAAGATTATCCTGCATTAAAAACAAGATTTATAAAAAGGAAAAATCTGTTATAATATATAATGGTATTCCAGATACATTAAATAAAAATTATAATGTTGAATCATTAAGGAAAAAATTAGGCTTACCTTCAGAAAAATTTATTATAGTTGGTATTACAAGATTTGACCCCGTAAAAAACTTAACTTCTTTTGTTGAGATTGCTAATTTACTTCAATCTGACGACGATATTTTTTTTATTCTATCCGGTGATGGGGAGGAAATGCAGAAAATAAAATTAACAATCAATAAATATAATTTGAAGAATATTTTATTAACTGGATTCGTAAATAATCCATTGGATTATGTAATTTCATCTGATATTTATTTAACAACTTCAATAATAGAGGGTTTGCCATATTCGTTAATCGAAGCAATTATGTGCGCCAGGCCAGTTGTTGCATCAAATGTTATGGGAAATAATGAAGTAATAATTGATGAGGTCAATGGGTTATTGTTTGATTTATCAGATTTATCTCAAGCGGTAAATAAAATCAAGCGTATAAAGAATGACAAATCATTATATCAATATCTTTCAAATAACGCAAGAAAAAGATACCTCGAAAGCTTTACAGAGGAGACAATGATAATACAACTAAAAGAATTATATAAGAGATTTCTAGGATGAAGGTTGCGATAGTACACGAATGGTTCGTTAATTACGCTGGCTCGGAAAGAGTTGTAGAATCATTTATAAATATTTTCCCTGAAGCGGATGTATTTGCGTTAGTTGATTTTCTAAACAAAGAACATCGCCATCAAATTCTAAAAGGAAAATTTGCTAAGACTTCATTTATTCAAAAACTACCTTTTGCAAATAAACATCACCGTAAATATTTACCTTTATTTCCAAAAGCAATTGAATCGCTTGATTTATCAAATTATGATTTAATTCTATCAAGCTCTCACGCTGTTACAAAAGGTGTTCGGAAAAATAAAAATCAATTACATATCAGTTACTGCCACTCGCCAATGAGATATATTTGGGATGAGGCTGAAAGATATTTCGAAGCTGCTAATCTTAATAAAGGATTAAAAAAATTTTTTGCAAATCAAATTCTCAATTATTTGCGAAAATGGGACCTGAAATCTGCTCAGTTGCCAGATTATTTAATTGCAAATTCAAATTACATCTCTGAAAAGATCAAGAGGATTTACAAAAGAGATTCAGAAGTAATATATCCTCCGGTTGATACAACTTTATTTCCACTTTATGAAAAGAAAGAAGATTTTTATTTGATTGCATCACGATTAGTGCCTTATAAAAAAGTTGATTTAGTAGTTCAAGCATTTTCAATAATGCCTGACAAAAAACTAATCGTAATTGGAAGTGGTCCAGAAAAAGAAAAGATTAAATCATTATTAACTTCAAATATTGATTTTCTTGGCTATCAGGATTCTGAAAAACTTAGAGATTATATGCAGCGAGCCAAAGCATTCATTTTTGCTGCAGAAGAAGATTTTGGAATTGTCTTAGTTGAAGCAATGGCTTGCGGTACACCTGTAATTGCATTGAACAAAGGTGGAACTGCAGAGACAGTAATTGATAGCAAAACTGGTTTACACTTTACGAATCAGTCTGTTAATGATATTGCTCAAGCTGTAAGAAGTTTTGAAAACAATCAAAATAGTTTTATACCAAAAGTAATTTCTGAATATGCAAAAAGATTTGATAGGGATATTTTTGAAAAGACTATGAAAAATTTTGTTGAACAAAAAATGAATGAGTTTTTTAATAAAAGATGATTGTCAATAAATATACTATTTACATTTCAAGATTAACTGGAGATTTAATTCTTCTGAATCTTTCTTTTATAATATCTGCAATTTTAGCTCAATCCTGGGAGATTTTGCTTCAGAGAAATTATATGTTCTTGCTTTTAGTTATTCTGAATTTCAGTTGGTATTTCACATCAAACATTTCCGGCCTGTATGAAGATATTTATTTGAGAGAGTACGTAAATCATTTCATAAACATATTCAAAGGGCTATTCATTTTAGTTCTTTTGACAATTGCATTTATCTTTTTTGTAAAAGAAGATTTATTCACAAGAAATTTTATTATTTATTTCTCAGTTATTTTTTTCTTCACGGTAAATATTTGGACAATTGTATTTCGTAAATTTCTCAAGTTTATTCGCCGGCAAGGTTTGAGCATCAGAAATTTATTGATTGTTGGAACTGGTTATATAGCTGAACATTTCAAACAAGAAATTTGCGATATTCCCGGATTTGGATACAGATTTGTCGGTTTTGTAAATGAAGATGAATTCACAAAAGAAAAGTTTGATGAGCTTCAACAGTCTTCAGTAGAAAAAAAAATTGATGATGTTGTTATTGCTCTCTCTGATGAAAGCAGTAAATATCTTGATGAAATAATCAGAATATGTAATATAAACGCTGTTAAAATTCATTTAATACCAAATTATATCAGATTCCTTTCAGACAGATTTGAAGTTTCTTCGATTGGAAATTTTCCTATAATCACTGCACGAGAAGCACCATTAGAAGAGGCGAGCAGAAGATTTCTCAAGAGAGTTTTCGATATAGTTTTTTCCGGATTCATTACAATTTTCTTTTTGTCGTGGATTGTTCCTTTAGTATCAATTCTGATTAAATTAGATTCAAAGGGAAATGTATTTTTTCTACAGGATAGAATTGGTTTCAGGGACAAAAAATTCAGATTATTGAAATTCCGAACGATGTATCAATCAAAAACAAATGAAGAATTTGTTGCAACCAAAATCAATGATCCAAGAATAACTAAAATCGGTAAGTATTTAAGAAAATATAATATTGATGAACTTCCTCAGTTTATCAATGTTCTTAAAGGAGATATGAGTATTGTTGGACCTCGTCCACACGCTATTCCATATCACCAAAAGTATGTAGAATATTTTGAAGAAATAAAACTCCGGCATAGTGTCAGACCAGGAATTACAGGATGGGCTCAAATTCACGGTTTAAGAGGTGATGTTGAAGAGGAAGAGGAAAATAAAAAAAGAACTTTGCAAAGAATACAATATGATTTATGGTATATTGAAAACTGGTCTTTCAAACTCGATATTCAAATTATTTTGATTACTATTTGGCAGATGATAAGCGGAAAGACTAATGCAATTTAGCTTTTTATAAATCTTTTGTTGCGTTGATTTTTGAAAAGAGTTTGACTGAATATTCTTATTTAGATCTTCAATAAAATGGGAAAAATGCCCACTATTTAAGTTAAAGAAAAATTATTTTCTGATTTAACACAAACTTTATAATTAGAGCTTTAATTCCAATAACTATTAGAAAATGAGTAAATTTTGATGAACAACTCTACTTAAAATTATTTAAAGTGATACATTCTAACTATGTATCTTTTTATCTGAATAAAAAAATATCTTTCAGATTTCCTCTTCTTCAAATTTCTGTTCTTTTTCAGACTTTTTTTCAACAGGTTTTACTGAAGCCAACAAATAAGCACCTGCAAATCCACATATACCTAAAAAAATTGGTGCGTTTGAGGAACCACCGTTATTAACTCCAGTCCACAACCAGTAAAATCCATCACTTCTAGAAAGATCATACCAAACTTCACCAATTCCCAAACTTTCAAAGTAAAAAAATATTCCTCCTAAAATTGCAAATGAAATCATAATAAGTCCACAGATGAATTTGATTTTTTCAAGGTTTTTCATAAAGATTACCTTTTAATAATGAACTGAAATAAAATTTGAAATAAACTTTATTATTTTTTCTTTAAAATAACCCCCTCTTTAGGCATTAAACTCAGGCTGCGGAACTTTTTCTCTACCAGCATTTCTGTGCTTAAAAGTATTTCCCATTTACCCTCAGGTAGTTCAATTTTTGCTTCTCTGTAATTATCTGCATTAAGGGCTACAATTATGCTTTCTTCATTGTGGTCTATGCGGAAAGCAATAGAAAAAGAATTATTCTCAGTATTCAGGAAAGTAATTTGTTCATAATCAGCTCTTCTTAAAGCGGAATGTTTTTTCCTCAATTCTATGAGTTTTTGATAAAATTCAAATAACTCATAGTTAATATCAACGTGACTATAATTTATGTAATTTGTTTCGTTGTCTTTGTCATAAGAGTTATGGTCAATTTTTCCTTGATTGGTATCAGGAATTTCAGGGTTGAAAGCTATTACTTTAGTTCTTGCAAATTCCTGTCCGCTATGAATCATCGTAATTCCTTGTGAAGTAAATAAAAACATTGCTGCAAGTTTGTTGAGCTTTAATTGTTCATCATTCAAACGAACGAATTCATCAACATTTGTGATTTTGTAATGATGAGGGTCAACGCTTCTTAATCCAATTCTAATAAAATCACCAAGTGTGTAGCCGTCGTGAGATTCGAGATAATTTACGGAGTGTTCAGGAGTTTGAAATAACCCTTGTTCATCTTTGACTAAAGTGCCTTTGATATAACTTTTAATTCTATCAGGATTATTATTCCCATACCACTGTCCGAAAATCCAACCAAGTCCATTGTATGGATTTTCGCCTTTAACACCATTTCTGATCTGGTCATTCCACGATCCCCAACCTCTCAAAGAAAATCCAGCAGGATCATATCCTCCGCCCCAGGGTTCACAAACAAAGACAACATCAGGATTAATTTTTCTTGCTTCGTAAATAATTTTTTCAATAGTTTCCCAATCAATAAGTTTACCCAAGTCAAAACGAAATCCATCAATGTGATATTCTTTCATCCAGTAAAGAATACTTTCGACAATAAGACGACGAAGCATTGGTGCTTCTGTCCGTAAATCATTTCCGCAGTAACTCTCTGCGATGAAATTTCCATCGTCATCTAATCTGAAATAATATTCTTTATCAATTTCTTTTAAGTTACCAAATTCATATTCAGAGAGATGATTGAAAACAACATCCATTAAAACAGCAATTCCTTCTTTATGGAATGCTTTTACCATCTGCTTAAAGTCATTGACTTGTTTTGCATCAGCTCCGCTCCACTGGTTTCGTTCAAGTTTTCTGGTGTTAATGCTGTAATATTCTTCAGGTGCGAAAAATGCTGCAGTCATATATCCCCAATGATTTCTTTCATAAGGATTCCAGGTATTAAATCTACCACGCAATTCTTTTCGATAAGGAATTTCAACGTTTGCAAATTCCATTGAAGGAAGGAGTTCCACGGCATTTACACCCAGTTTTTTAATATAAGATAATCCGCCTTTTTTATCTGTTTCTGTAAGTCCGAGATAAGTTCCCCGTTGTTCAGTTCCACTTGATGGATGTTCTGTCATATCACGGATGTGCATTTCATAAATAATTAAATCCCGCCAGTTATTTCTTATCCATGTATCGCCTTCCCAATCGAAATCATTTTCTTTTATAATGATACCTTTTCGAGGAGTGAAGTAAGAATTGAAACTTGCAACAGCTTTTGCGTAGGGGTCGAGACATAGAACAGCATCTTTATTTTTATGCTTTACTAAGAAGTTGTAAAACTTTCCATATAAAAAATTTTCAATTGAAACTTCCCAAACAAAATTTTCATCCCGTGTCATATCATAGACAACGCCAACGGAATCATCCACATTTTCAAAAATTACTAATGAAACCTCTTCAGCGTTTGGAGTAAAGAGTCTAAATATTGTTTTATCGTTTTCAACTAATACGCCTAATTTTTTATCGGTGTAGATTTTATCAAGATTTTTCTGTCTTTCTTTTACAGAAAATTTTTCTTCAATCTGAAATTGTAATGTTTTTTCACTTATGAACATTTCTGAACCAAATATGTTTATTGATACTAATGTAATTATCGAAAGAAATAATAATCTTTTCATTTTTTACTCGCAGTTTTTTACTATTTATTGGCATTTTCAGATAATATTTTACCATCCAGAACTGGTGTAACACAAACCAAAGGATTTTCCGGTGCGTTGAAATAATCAAAAATACTTTCAAAAAGCCTGAATTGAAGACCTTGTTTTTCTAATTTGTAAAATTTTTTGTAACTAATTTTATTACCATTTTTATCAAAAGGAGCATTAAAAATTTCAGATGAATCAAAATCAGATTCGGCACGAGATTTCAGGAAAATTATCTTTTCATCGTCATCACCTGAAATTTCATAACTTTTAGCCCTTAATTCACTTATAATTCCATCATTTATAACCAGATAAATATTTAAGATAATTTCTTTCATCTTTGATTTTTGAATTATTTAATGCGTAAAAACTTATTGCAACTGCGTAAAAAAATGCAAATTTGCAAAGAATGCTTTCCATTGAGACGGATATTTCTTTGAGCTCGAAAAGTCTAAGGATAAATCCTATTATTGGGGGCGTAATTATAAAAAAGTAACCCATAACTAAAATCTTTAATTTCTTTTTTTGAGAACTATCTGATGATTTTTTTATTACATCCAGCAACATTAAAAATGATAATAAAATTGGTAAGTAATAATATGCTCCATATAAAAAGCCAAGCGGATAGTTATAAGTGGCATAAAATACCGTGCATTTCTCAACTGTGAATAAGTTAGAATTTAAACCATAATAAATAATAAAAAATACTGCTGAGAGAGAAAATAATATTTCAAATAATTTTACTGAAAAATTCCTGTAATTTTTGATAACCCGATTGATTAGTATGAAATTCAGGGCAGGAATTAAAGTAATTATAATAAAAGCTAAATAAGGATAAACCTGAGTTTTTAGCTCCTGGTTACAGATGAGGAATTCCATAAACTGATATAAGGCGAAAAGAAATATCAGAACTATTATCAGATAATTGATTTTATTCTTGTCAACAAAAATCAATAGGTTAAAAATCAGCAAAGCTTCAATAGAAGCAATAAGTAATGAAATAATCCCGTCCCAATTCATTTAATCAGTCCAGGAGAGAATAACTTTTCCGGTGTTTCCTGATTTCATTAGTTCGAAACCTTCAAGGTAATCATCAATATTAAATTTGTGCGTGATAACTGGGGTAACGTCAAGCCCGCTTTGAATCATTGCCTGCATTTTATACCAGGTTTCGAACATTATTCTGCCGTAAATTCCACGAATTGTCAAACCTTTAAAGATCACTTTTGTCCAATCAATTCCGGCGTTTGAAGGAAGAATTCCCAATAATGCAATATTTCCACCAGTGTACATTGCGTCAATCATATCGTTAAAAGCGTAAGGGCTACCACTCATTTCCAAACCGACATCAAAACCGCCAACCATTCCGAGTTCTTTAATTACATCTGACAATTTTTCTTTTGAAACATCAACCGTACGGGTAGCTCCCATTTTCTTAGCTAAATCTAATCTGTATTGATTCATATCTGTTATGACTACATTTCTTGCCCCAGCGTGTTTTGCTATTGCTGCAGCCATAATTCCAATCGGACCTGCCCCGGTAATTAAAACATCTTCACCGAGTAAATCAAATGAAAGAGCTGTATGAACTGCATTACCAAGCGGGTCAAAAATTGAGAGAACTTCTTTTGGAATTCTGGGGTCGCAGTGCCAGATATTTGAAACAGGAATAACTAAATATTCAGCAAAACATCCTGGTCTGTTTACTCCAACACCTTTGGTATTTGGACAAAGATGACCTCTTCCAGCTCTGCAATGTCTGCATTGACCACAAACCAAATGACCCTCGCCACTTACTAGCTCACCTATTTGAACATCGTGCACATTATCTCCAAAAGCTTCTACAACTCCGACATACTCGTGTCCGGTAACCATAGGTACAGGTATTGTTCTCTGAGCCCATTCATCCCAGTTATAAATGTGAATATCAGTGCCACAAATTGAAGTACTTTGGATTTTGATCAAAACATCATTAGGTCCATATTCAGGGACAGGAACTTCATCCATCCAGATTCCGGGTTCCCGGTATTTTTTTACGAGGGCTTTCATTGTTTTCATGGTAAGTTTCCTTAAAATAGATTTTGTGAAAACATATTTAATCTTATTTCAAAATTAGATATGGGCTTCCAAATGAAAAAATAAGTTTTAGTCATTATGAGTTTAAATGAATTTTTCTTCATTAAAGAGTCAAAGAATTTTTAAAGAGAAAATGAGTTTGTTTTTATCAAAATAAAAATTTCTTATTTTAAGACGTAAAATTTTCATTTTTAAGTTAAGTAAATGAAAATAATTATTATTCTTTTCGCATTCTTTATTTTCCATTCCATAAGCTACTCTCAAAGCTCAGGCACCTTTGGATTTTCAGATGCAAGAAGTGCTGCAATGGCTTACAGTTATGTCTCTAACTCTCGTGGTGTTGATGCTATAGGTACAAATCCTGCTAATTTAGCAATACCAATGAGCAAGAAATTTTCATTAAGAACATATTTACCAATTCCGCAATTAAATTTTTATTTAAGAACACCACTGAGTATTGAAAAATATAATTACTACTTCGGAGGAGTTGATGATGGTAATGGAAAAACTTCAGGGAGGTATCTTAATGAAGATGAAAAGAATGAGTTAAAAGAAATGCTCGGTGATTCGGATTTTTTAATGAACTTTAGTTTAAATCATTTATCAGCTTCTTATTATCACAGCGATAAAGTCGGTGCTTTTGGGTTTTCTTTTGTTGACAGAGCTGGATTTAGATTAAAACCCTCTAAAAGTTTCACTGATTTAATTTTCAGCGGCTTGTATATGAATAAGATTTATTCACTTAGTGATTTAATTGCTAAAGCTATGATATGGAGAGAGGTTTCATTTTCTTATGGTAGGAAAGTAATTGATATTGAAAACAGTTTTGTTAAAAATCTTTTTGCTGGAATTTCCTTTAAATTTATTAGTGGATACTATTATATAAGCACGGAGAAAAATGATTCATATTTTAATCTTGAGTCAGATTTCTTAATGAAGGGTAAATTAGATTATGCAATCAAATTTGCTTTATCACCTGACTTTGCAAAAAATTATGGTAAAGATAGCATTGTTTGGATAGATGATTTTAATTTTTCATTTTCACCAGCCTCTGCAGGGAAAGGATTCGGAATTGATATTGGATTTTCAAGTGATATAAATGATTATCTTAATGTTGCAATTGCAATAACAGATATTGGTTCTATTAAATGGAAAAATAATCAAGCTATAATTAAAGCCAATAGTGAGTTTACTTTTGAAGGTTATACCTCGAAAGAAAAATTGGACTCATTGAAAGATAAATTCGACAATGTAGAAAGTGATATTAATTCTCAATTTTCTTCCGGGCTTCCAACTGCTTTGAAAGTGGGAGCTTCATTTCAATTAGAGAAAGCTCCTTTTATCAAATCATTCCCGGGTAGTTTGTTAGTAGTTTTTGATTACAATCAGGGATTTAACAATGAGATTGGAAACTCAACTATTCCAAGATTTTCATTAGGATTTGAATGGAATCATCCCAGTAAATATGTTCCAATAATTCGCACAGGATTATCAGTTGGTGGAATTGTAGGATTTACCTGGGGATTTGGTTTAGGTTTCAACGCAGGTCCGTTAGAATTTAATTTCGCCTCTTCTAATCTTGCATTTTTATTAAGTCCGAATTCATCTCGTAAAATAAACTTTGTAATGGATAGCAAATGGAGATTCTAAAAATTTTAAGAGTAATTATTTATTCTTTGATAACAATCCTATTAAGCTTCACAGCTTGCTCAGATAAGTCTAAAAATCTTTTTGACCCGACATTTGAGAATAAAATTCATTTCAGTCTCTCTGAGAAAAATTATCTGATGGAAGAAATAATCAAAAGGCAAGGACAAATTTTCGTTGATAGTGGAAAATATATGCTTCGTTTTACAACAGATGAAATTCGTAAGGATACAATTTTGGAAACTTTTACTGCTGATTTTTTCCAGATGAGTATGGATACTACCTTTCAAATATTTTTTAGTGATACTATTTATGCAGATATGGTAATTAGAAGGGATTCTGTTGGAATTCAGGAAGCTGATATAGCAAAAGGATTTATAGACTTTAGGTTTGTAAATTATACAAACAAAAACGCTTTTTTCAGATTGATATTTCCAACTTTTACAAAGCAAGTTGGCAATACAATTGACACTCTCTCCGCTGGAGGTTCAATTTTACCAAACCAAACTTTAACATATCGAGTTGATTTAAAGAATTACAAATACAGAATTTCTATAAATCAACCCGGCTATCCTGCTCCCGGATTTTGGGTTAAAAATATTATTGCAATTCAAAATGGTTTCTTGGGTGATAGTATTGGAGTTTTTTCTCAAGTTGAAGATTTAGAGTTAAATCGAATGGAAGGGAAATTTAAACCTTTTAATGTTGGGGTAAAAGAGCAAACTTTAGAGAATGCTTTAAGTAGGGATATTAAAGAATTTATTCAAAATGTTGATTTCGATTCTGTATTGGTTACATTAAAAGGTTTTTCTTCTGTCAATTTTCCCGTTAGACTTAAAAATTTCTCCGTCAAAGGAATATTCAATAATGGAAGTCCACCAGTTATTCTTCATTTTGGAAATAGAACAAGTATTGATACGGTAGTGCCCCGGAATGGTTCAATTGTTTTGAATTTTGATAATAAAAATTCAACTATCGGAAACTTTCTCTCAAAAGCTCCAGACTCGATTAGAATATTTTCAGAGATGATAATAAATCCTTTTTATGAAACTGGTGAAGTAGTCTCAAACGATTCAATTTCCTTTTCAACGGTAATTAATGCGTGGTCGAGATTTACAGTTAATGATGCCGAATGGACTGATACTTTGGAAGTTGATATAAGTTCTGATTCAAGAAATAAACTTAAGAAAGGGAAAAACGCCTTTTTCACAATTTATACAGAAAATAAAATTTCTTTTGAAAGTTTATTGACAGGATTGTTTGTTGATTCTCTCTATCAACCACTATTTTATTTAACTAAAGATTTAGCCAGACAAAATGATTCGACTTTACTGTTGTATGGAGCATTTACAGATGGCTCCGGAAATGTTATAGCACCAAGATTCCAGACAGTTACAATTCCATTAAATCAATCAGAACTTGAGAAACTAAGTAGAGCTTATCACTTGATTCAAAAATTTTCTTTGTCAACTACTGATAGAAGATTAGCTGAAATTAGTGCTAAAGATTATTTAAAGATAAGAATAACCGGACAAGCTATAATTTCATTGTTAGGAGATGATTTTTGATGGAAAAGATTAAAAAATTTTATAAAACATTTGTAGTGGCAATATCATTACAAATGTTTTTAATTGGCTGTTTTGATGAAATTAAATCTCCGGTTTTGCCCACTTGGGATGTTGAATACACCATACCGGTACTCAGCAAAACAGAGATTATCAAAGATCGAATTAAAGGCTCAAAAGGAATTTTTATTGATTCTACTTCTCAAGAATTATTACTCAAATTAGATTCAACTAAAATTAACTCCCAGTCACTTGAAAACTTTTTCTCTGACAACATTTCTTTTGATGATGATTTTGTAATTAGAACAAATCGCTTAGATACACTGGAATTTGAATCTTATATCTCTGATGATTCAGTTTATATTGAAAGAATGGATTTGTACAAAGGTGAGGTTGAGTATTTAATTAAAAATCATTTGAGTAAAGATGTTGATATTTCTTTTAAGATAAACAATTTTACAAAGTCGGTTTCCGGAAGTGTAGATACTCTTAAATTTTTTGTCAGAGTTAATCCAAACTCTTCTGTAGTTAAAAAAATTAATTTGTCAGGATATAGCTTTAACAAAATAGCAACTAATCCTATTACAGGATTACCAAGTAATGGAATTTATATAACCGGTATTGCAAAGATAGAACCTAACTATGAAGGAGATTCAATTTCAGTAAATATGAAATTGCAACACCTTGGATTTAGTTACATAAAAGGAAAATTCAAGCCTTATGAAGATGTGATTAAAACAAAGACAAGTAAACTTGATGCCAACAATGATTTAAGGGAAATCCTTCCAAAAATTTATTTATATGGTGCAAAGCTAACTTTAAGTCCGAATATAAACTCCCAAAACCTTGAAATAAGATTGAAAAACTTTCAGATTATAGGAAAATTTAATAACAATCCTCTCCAACAAAATTATTTAAAAATAAACGGTCGAACTCTTCTGGATACTATTATCAATCTCAGTCAGAGTAAAATTGAAATAACTTTAGATGATATTGCAATTAACGAATTTATAACTCCCAATATTCCTGACTCAATTACTTACAAAGGAGATATAATTCTTAATCCAAACTACAAATCAATTGAAGTCTTCTTCCCCGATACTATTAAATTTAACATCAGACTCCTGGCATATTCAATCTTTAAGATAGATAATGCAAACAGAACAGATACGTTGGATATAACATTTAGTGATGATGATAAGAAAAAACTTGACAACCTTTATGATGAAGAATTCAATTTATTCTATGACAATTACCTGCCTATTGGGTTTAAACTCAGTGGCAGATTTATAGATGAGAATAATAATACTCTTTTCTATTTTACAAGAGAGAGAGGAGATGGCAGTAGTTCTGATACAATATTTTCGATTTTGGGTTCAAGAATAAATGCAGAAGGTTTGACCTCCTCACCTTCAAGCCAAACAAAGAGGATATTATTCACAAAAGATGAATTTAGAAAGCTTAAAAATGCAAAAAAAGCAATATTAAATGTGGTCTTTTATTCGAGCGAAGGTAAAAAAGTTAAATTAACTGCAAATGATAAGATAAATTTCAGAGCAAGTGCTAAGCTCAAAACAAAGTTAGAATTTTAGTTTGCAGATAAATAAACAAAATAAAAGTGAATGTTAGGTAAATTCCCCTGTAAAACATTGCTTGGAATAATGAAAAAGAAATAAATTAAATAATTGACATTATGGCAATTTTGCTCTTGCTGGTTTGATGTGAATTTAAATTTACTTTCTGAAGTCTGTTGTTTAATTCCTGACTTTCAATTTGATTTAATTCTGAAATCTGTTGTAACCAATTCTTTTCGTTTTCATTTAAACTGCCATCCGACAGAGAAATTGTTAATGCATCTTCAATGAATGAAAGTGCAATTTCTTTTGAGGAGAATTTTATTTGTTCTTCTTTGATGTACTTATTTCGTAAAAGATTTCTGACTGTTTCTTCGTAAAAATCTCTTGAGAAACCAAGTCTGTCGGATATTTCCTTTAAAATTTCTTTTTCCTGCTTATTTAACTTGCCATCAAGTTTTGCAGTTATAAATAGCCCTTTTAAATAATTGCTTTTGTCGATTATTGGAATGTTCATAAATAATGCTCTGAAAGATTTTTGTAAAAATATAGTGGAAAAATTTTAAAGAATAGGAAAGAATTTTTACTTGTTAAATTCAACTTATTTCTCGGAATGATTTTTTAGATTTTTCTCCAAAAGATTATCGGAGTCAAACCTCAGAAAGTTTAATTTTATTGTAAATATGTTTTAGTTTTGTTGCAAAGATTTAAGTTTCTTATTACAATTAAATAAATCTGTCACGGAAAAAGTATGTTAAAAAAGCTTTTACTAATTACGTTGTTATTTATTCCAATAAATGCTCAATCTGATTTTATAACCATTTTTGAAAAATCCGGCTTTATTTCTACAGCTAATTATGAAGAAACAATGAAATATTTTCAGAAGCTTGACGAATATTCTGAATATGCAGATTTGTTTGATTTTGGAATATCTCCTCAGTTTCGGGAGATGAAATGTTTATTTGTTAGTAAAGAAAATCGCAGTTCAATTGAATTTAACCTCTCGGCAGGAAATAAACCTACCGAAAAGCCTCTTGTTTTGATAATAAATGGAATTCATTCTGGTGAGATTGAAGGTAAAGACGCTTCGATGCTACTCTTAAGAGAAATTTTGATAACTAAAGAAAAAGAATATTTACTGGATAGCTTAAATCTTTTAGTGATTCCTATCTTTAGTGTTGATGGTCATGAAAGGAAAAGCAAATTTAATCGGATAAATCAGAATGGCCCTGAAGAAATGGGATGGAGAACAACAGCATTGAACTTGAATCTGAACAGAGACTGGATGAAAGCTGATGCTCAGGAGATGAAAGCAATGTTATCTCTAATCTCAACCTGGCTTCCTGATTTTATTATTGATACACATACTACTAATGGTGCAGATTATCAATATGAGGTTACTTATCAGGTTGAAAAACATCAGAATATATTACCTGAAATATCTGATTTCCTGAAATCGAAATTCGTTCCATATCTGGTTTCAAATGTCGAGAAGAAGGGATTTCCGATTTTTGATTATGTTGCACTAAGAGAATGGGATAAAGGGTTAGAATCAGGACTAATAGATTGGGTTACTCCACCAAGATTGTCAACAGGATATTTTGCACTGCAAAATCGTCCTGCTCTTTTGGTAGAGACTCATATGTTAAAACCTTTTAAAAACAGAGTATATTCGACAAAAGCAGTTTTAGAAAGCACTTTGGATTTCATTTTTATAAACTCCTCAGAATTATCTCTTATTAATCAAAAAGCTGATGAATTGGTTGTAAAGAATTATAGTACTGGTAAATATCTGCCTGTTAAATTTAAAGCGACGGATAATTATGACGAGGTCGAATTCAAGGGTTTTGAATATTTTAAGAAGTTGTCTGATATATCCGGAACCGAAAAAATTGTATATACTGATAATCCAAAGAATTATAATCTGAAATTTTATCGTTATCATCAAATAATTGATTCTGTTCGTGTGCCAAAATATTACGTAGTTCCAGTAGAATATTATGAATTAACTAAAATAATGGAGTTGCACGGAATTGGAATAACTACTTTTCAATCTGATACTTCTGTTAAAGTAAAAAGATATAAGTTTAACAATATTAAATTTGCTGACAGACCTTATGAAAACCGGTTTATTCCATCTTTTGATATAGAAGAATATTATGAAACCGTAGGTTTGCCGAAGGGTACTTTTCTGATTCCAGTAAATCAAAGAACATTAAAAATTATTGTTCATTTATTAGAACCGAAATCAGATGACTCATTTATTAAATGGGGATTTATGAATTCAATCTTTGAGCAAAAGGAATATTTTGAATCTTATGTTATGGAAAAATTGGCAGAAGAGATGTTAAATAATGATAAAAAGTTAAAAGAGGAATTTGAACTGAAGCTTAAAAATGATGAAACATTTAAGAAGAGTCCTTACCAGAGATTAAATTATTTCTATAAAAAATCTCCCTATTGGGATAAAAATTTAAACTTGTATCCAATAATGATAATTGAATGAGAAAAGGTAAATCTGTGATAGAAACTTACTTCGATACACCTGAACGAACAGAACAAGCTGATATATTAAGAAAGAACAGTTTCATTTCATCTTATGAAATAATATTACAAATGCTTGAAAGTTATCCGCAGCTTGCTTTAATAATAGATTCAAACAGGCAGATTATTGCAGCGAACAAAAATGCGTTAAAATTTTTAGCCAGCTCAAATTTATTTGAAGTTCTCGGAAAAAGATTGGGTGAAGCATTAAATTGTATCCACGCTTTCGAAATGAAAGCAGGTTGTGGTACATCTGTTTTCTGCACTGAGTGTGGTGCAGCAAAATCAATCAAAGAAACTAAGGATAATAACATTCAGGCTATGTATGAGTGCAGAGTCACATCAAAAAGAAATAATGTTCTGCTAGCTTTGGACCTTAGAGTTATAACAACTCCACTAAATATCAGTGAAGAAAAATATTTACTTGTTTATCTTGAGAACATTGAAGCAGAGAAAAGAAAAGATACTTTAGAAAGAGTATTTTTCCACGATGTTTTGAATACTGCCGGTGCTATAAAAAACATAGTAGATATTCTTCCAGAAATTAAAGAAGAAGACGAATTGCTTACTTTTATTGATATGCTTAAAAGTTCTTCTTCTCAGCTTCTTAATGAAATTATTTTTCAAAGGATGATTATAAATGCAGAAAAAAATGAATTAAGTGTGGATTTGAAAACTCATAATGTAAATTCTATCCTTGAATCTTCTTATTCACTTTATTCAAGACATCAGAAGGCTGAAGGCAAGTATTTTGAAATTGATTATCTGGAAAACGATATTTCAATTCAAACAGATAAAACGATTCTTATAAGGTCACTCGGAAATTTAATTAAGAACGCGTTGGAAGCAACAAGTCAGGGGAAAAAGATAAAGTTATTTGCTACCCTCAAAAATGATTTCATCTATTTTAATGTTTGGAATGAAGGTGTTATACCAGAAGAAGTTCAGCTTCAGATATTTCAAAGGTCATTCTCAACAAAAGCAAAATCAGGCAGAGGAATAGGTACTTATAGTGTTAAATTGTTTGTAGAGAATTATTTAAAGGGTAAAGTGTTCTTTACATCTTCTGATTCTGAACAGACTTGTTTTACAATCGCATTACCATTCAAGAAAGATATTTAGGCTGATATGAAAAAAAGAGCAAACTCTAAGAAAAAGTTGAATACAACTCAAATCATTGCCGGCATAGTCGCAATTTTATTAATAATATTTTTTATAGTTAAAGAATTTGTTATAAAACCTAAAAGCGAAATGATTGAATATCCATTTACTAAGGAAGGTGAACTGGTTTTTATTGATTCAACTGGCTTTCAGAAAGCAAAGATAGATATTGAAATAGCTGATGATGAGTACCAAAGAGAGCTTGGATTAATGAATCGGAAATCTATGCAGGAAAATCAGGGAATGTTATTCATCTTTCCATATGAAAGATTACAGTCGTTTTGGATGAGAAATACTTTTATTTCTTTAGATATGATTTTCGTTGATGCAAATAAAATAATAGTAACAATTCATAAAAACACTCAGGTTTTATCTGATCAAAGTTATCCTTCCTCAAAGCCCGCAAAATATGTTGTTGAAGTTATTGCTGGTTTTACTGATAAACACAATATTCAGATAGGAGATAAAATTGAATGGATTGGGAAAGTAAAGTTATAAATAGAAAAATGAATGGATGATTGAATGAGTTGATAGTAGAATTATAAACCAATCCGGCTAAGAGTATGAGTAAGAGTAAGAGTAAGATTAAGTAAGAGTAAGACTTGAACTTGTGGCTGAGCCATCCATTCGGAAACCTGAACTTATCTAATGTCCCTGACTAAATCAGCTCCTTCAGGAATAGGAATATAAAATCTCACAGGACGGATGTTACCATTCTCATCTTTAACTGCTCTGATTTTTTTACGAATAAGAACGGAATGCTCGATGAAAACTCCATCTTCTACGATAGTTCCGAAAAGATAACTTGTACCTTTAATCAAAACATTTTTCCCGATTCTGGTTGGGTATTCGTCACTTCCTGTAATATTTACACTTGACTCAATTCTTGAGTTATCTCCAATATGAATATTACCTTTAATTATGTCACTCCAAAGAATTTCAACATTATTTCCAACGACCAATTGTTGATTTGGGAAACAAGAAAGATGAACCATAGTTTGTAACCTTACATTTTCGCCCAAAACCACATTTCCATCGATAAAAACTGCACGGCCGAAATGATTATTATAATTCAATTTAACATCTTCACCTATGTAAACACCCTTATCCAGTGAGATATCGAGAGGAATGCCTTTTTTATCCATTTCTTCAATTTGTTCAACAACTTTTTCGTGTATAAAAAAATCATCGGGGTCAGAGATTTCAATAATATTTTTAAGCCGGTCAAAAATCTTTCTTCGGGCGATTGATTCCATTTCTTTCAGAACAGTTTTATCATTGAACCCCATTACTACATATTCATTTTCAGGAGAAACTGCCCCAACAGAGTAGCCGTTTTTATTGAAAAGATAAATAAGGTCAGTGATATAAATTTCGTTCTGTGCATTATCAGAAGAAATTTGGTTTACCAGAAGTTTTAATTTATCGAAGTTAAAAGCATAAACACCGGAATTATATTCATTGATTTCAAGTAACTCAGATTTTGTAAATCCATATTTTTTATTTTTATATTCAATTGTATAAAGAGATTCATCATCAAGGGCCAAAATATCTTTGTATTCCATTATTTCAAAAACTTTTCCGAAGTCTTCACCTGAAGACTTTCCATCGATAGTTTTTTCTTTAACTCTGATAATTCTTCCATAATAATTTTTCTTAGGATCGCCATTATAAATTCCAGTCAATACCATCATATCACATTTAGAATTTTGAAAGTCTTCTTTAAATTTTCTCATCGTTTCGGAATCAAGAAGTCCCATATCACCAGGTAACACGTAAACAGTTTCAAAACTTTTATCAGAATCAACCACAGTCATTGCAATTTGTACAGCGTGGCCTGTTCCTTGCTGCTCTTTCTGATAAGCGAATTTGTTGAATTGTCTTTTGCCAATCACACTCATAACATCCTGAGCTTTTATTCCAACGACAACAATAGTATTGCAATCAGGGAGTCCATTTTTGCAGGCACGATAAACTCTTTCAACAGTTGGAATCTCCCAAATTCTGTGAAGCATTTTTGATCTTTGTGATTTGATTCTTTTTCCGTGTCCGGCTGCAAGTATAATTGCAATTTCTTTTGAATTATTGAAATTATCAGAAAGATTATTTATCAGATATTCTATATCTTGATTTGAATTCTGGTTCATTTTAAATCCGTATCATTTAGTCATTAAAATACTTAAATCTCCTACTCCTTCACGAACGATTACCGGTTCTTCACCACTCAGGTCAACAACACTTGATGGTTCAAAGCTAACATTTGATGATGCAAGCATTAAATCAACAGATATGTTAAAAATATTTTTTATCTCAAAAGTGTCAGTTATTGGCTCACCCAGTCTGTTTGATGCTGTGGTTGAAACTAATGGATTACCAAGTTCCTCAACAATTTTTAAAGCAATGTTGTGGTCGGGAATTCTTATTCCGACTGTTTGGCGTTTACTCCATAATTTTTTAGGTATTTCTTTGGCTGCCGGTAAAATGAATGTATAAGGTCCTGGAAAAAGTTTCTTCATCAGTTTGAATGCAGAATCGGAGACTTTAGCATATTTACTGATATTCTTAAAATCTGAAAATATAAAACTGAACAATTTATTTTTATCTTCATTCTTTATTGCTAATAATTTTTCGATTCCATCTTTATTGTAAAGGTCGCAACCTATTCCATAATAAGTATCCGTTGGAAAAATTATAATTCCACCATCTTTTAAGACGTCAACAGCTTTATTTATAAATCTTTGCTGTGGATTCTGTGGATGCAATTCAAAAAACTCCATAATTCACTCCTTAATCTTGCCGAAATAATACTTTAAATTTTTAATGAAATTATATACTAAAATAATCTTTATAAATTTTTAATTAAAAATTATATTCAAAACCCACATAAGGCAATATCGGATAAGACCTGTCAATTGTTGCAGAGTTTGTAAACACGCCGAAATCTGCCGCAAAATTGTCACCCCAAAATCTGAAACCAATTGAAAAAATAAAACCCGGTATATCAGGATGCATCCAGTTTTCACTGATTAACTTTGATTTTTCAGAAATTTTTCTTTCAATTCCAATCATAAATATTGGGTTATGACTTATTCTGTTTTTATTATGCACAAAGCCAAAACCTCCGGATATAGAAAAAGGATTACCATCCAAAGTACTCAAAAGATAAGCGGAAGTTGAATAATAATTCTTTCCATCAAGGTAAGTCAAGCCAAAGCCCAGATGAAGATTATCAGCATTATAAATCCTGATTTTTGGTGAAATAAATTTAAACTGGTCTTTGAAGGAATTACCAGGGAAAAATGAGACACCTGTTGTCAATTGAAAAAATTCAGTTGGAGAAATCGAAATTGAAGGGAAAAGAATTTGACTTGTACTAATAAATCCTAATCCGAAATCCTGAATTCTTGCAGTGGGAGCCACAAATAAACGAGTTCCGTTTGGATCGGTTTTAGTCTTTATTTTTCTATATGATATTGATTGTATTTGGTTAGTCTCTTTGATTTTACTTCTTTCAATCTGAATCTGGACTCCATCAGAAATTTCCAAAGTAATGCTCTGATTATCTTCATATAGTATCTTACCTTCATAAGTTTGTCCGTTGCTCATTTTAATTCTATAAACATTTTCGTCCTGAGAGAATGCGGATATTGAAAATATGAGTGTTATTAAAAGTAATAGTTTTTTCATCTTGTTATTTCTTTTAACCAGTTCAGCATTTCATCCAATGCATTTTCAGAAAAAGTTTCTTCAATTTTTCCATATTCAGAAATGCTTCCCGTCTCAGAGGTTTGGAAAAGATGATTTAATCCTTTTAACTCAATTACTTTAAAATTTTTATTACCAGCTTTAATCAATGCTTTTTCAATTGCTGATAGATTTTCTTTTGCAGGCACTTGTACATCTTTTTCACCATTCAAAGCAAGCACAGGTATTTGGATTTTCTCCAGATAATCTGATGGATTGAAAGCAAGAAAACTTCTGTACCAATCTGACATTACGGTTTTAATCTGAGCGTCAATTATTTTATCTAAATTTTCTCTTTCATTAAGTTCGGAAAGATTAGTGAAGGACTCGTTAATGATCTGACGAATTTCACTCTCGATTTCATCATTTGACTTATCTGATTTAAGTAAACTTACTAATTTTTTCTGATTTTTAATTGCTCTTTGAATTTCATCTTCGGGTCTGCCTTCAAGCCTTGCAATAATTTCGCTCTGAAGTAAAATTAGCTCATCTCCCGGAATTCCGACACCTGCAAGCATTATCATAAAACTAATATTTTCGGGATTATCGACTGCTGCAATTTGGGCAATCATTCCTCCTTCACTATGTCCAATCAATCCAATTTTGTATGGATCAATTTCTGGTCTTGTTAATAAATATTCAACTGCTTCCAAGACATCATTGGCAAAGTCATAAATTGTAGCTTCCGAGAAATTACCTGTAGAGGCTCCCACACCTCTATCATCATATCGAAGGACAGCAAAACCGTTTCTTGTAAGAAAATCTGCAATTACCAAAAAAGGTTTATGTCCAAAAACTTCCTCATCTCTATTCTGCGGACCAGAACCGCTAATCAAAATCACAGCTGGAAATTTCTCACCATCTTTCGGATATGTTAATGTGCCTGAAAGATATACATCTTCTGAATAATTCTCTATTAATACTTCTTCAGTATTATACGGAAATGGAGGTTTTGGTTCCTGAGGTCTGTTGAGACCTGTATATTTTTCTGTGTAATTCAATGAAAGATTAAGTGAGCTACCAGCTTGATTCCATTTGCCAATGACAGTTTTATTATTCCAATCAATTATGCCCTCGTAACTTCCTTTAATTACAGGGACATCAATTATCAAAGAATCCTCGAAAATTTTAACATCTCCGCAAGGGATATCTTTAGCTCCCTGATCAGGACTATCCAATAAAGCGGAATATTTACCATTTTCATCATCAAAAATTTTGAAAACTACTGTTAATTCATTACCATTTGGAAGTTTAAGTTTTCCCAGCCAATTACCTGAAATATTTTTTTCTTGAGGAAAAACCGCTGTTTGAAATAGTATTAAAATTATTATTCGGGTTAAATATTTTTTATTCATCTTATGCAATTAAAATTTTCTTAACAGCCATAATATAATTGAAATAATAATACTAATTATAATCATAGAAACAACAGGAAAGTAAAATCGGAAATTTGGCTTTTCAATAACTATATCACCAGGTAAACGAAAAAGCGGAAGTTTAGATAAGTAAGGGAAAAATATTCCCACTATGATAACTATTACTCCGATTATTATTAAAATCTTTTGAATATTACTCATAATTAAATACCTCCCTGAAAAATTTTTCCAGTAATTTTTCATAGTCAAATGCAAGTTTCATTTCCCTGATTTCTCTTAGCGAGAAATATTTTACTGCTTGTCCTTCAGATAAATTTATTTTTGACAAATCAAGATTAATTCTTTTCCAGAAAATATTATCTATAAAATCCTGATTTTGATGAGATTTGTAAAAATTAATATCTCCGAGATCATCAATACCAAGTTCTTCTTTTATTTCACGCCTTACTGCTTTCTCTGCATTTTCATCTGATTCTATATGACCACCGGGTAAATCCCAGAATCCTGGATATGGAATACTTGGAATATTATCCCGAAGAATCAATACAACTTCATTTTTATCATTCAGCAGAATGATTCCACTTCCAGATTTAGACATTGATTTTCTCAGGTTTATATGGAAGCAATTTTAATTTTTTTGAAAAGTCATAAATTCTCATAATTGGATAAACATTTTCATTTTTATCATAAAATGGAGAGCGTTTATAGAAGAAATCCAATCTTTCGAAAGGATTATTACAAAAAGATTGGTCTTGACACTTTTTCTTAAACTCATTTCTTAGTTCAGGGTCGTTTTTCAGCATTTGCTGTGCTATTGGTTCCATAACATAGGCTTCTGCATATTCTTTTCTTTCAAAAATATGATTGAAAAATCCCCAACTGACCAAAGAATCAACTCCATCAGGTTCAAGTAGATTTACAATAATTCTTAAAGTTCTTTGATTTGTTGGAACTAAAAAGAAATTTTTATTAATCTGAACTTTCTCTTTAAATAAATTAGAGGAAAATCTTGGCTGCTGCCTTCCTTCATAAGGTTTTTTTGCAAAAGTTATATCAGAAAATCTATACCTTTCCACCTCAGCGATAATGGCATTATTACATTTGAAGATTTTTACATCGTGTAGTTTTAGCTTATCTATAACAAATTGATATTCGGCTGGAATCAAATAAGCTTCCGGAACGGAAATTTTCACTTTTGATTTGCATTGATTAAAAATAGGGATTTCAATTTCAATAGGATTTGAGGTGTACTTTCTTACTGTCACGCCCATTACAGCACTGTATTCCTCATACCATTCATATCCTTTGAATTTATAAGTTTCATACTTACCACTTTCCGTCAATACCAGAGGAAACTTTTTCTTTTCAATTAAATAAGTTTTAGTAGGATTATAATCAGCTTGTTTATTCAGCGATATTATTTCGGAGTGATTTTCGCTGACAAATTTTATAGTATGCTCCATCATTGATTTAGTGGAAAAAACGCGATTCTCAAATGGCTTCAAACTATGTGTTTCCACAAGTAATCCGATTCTGTTTTGGGCTGCACAATATCCGTGAGATAATCTTGGAGGTGCAGCTAAATCAAGAATTCCGCTCTCAACAGTACCGTGTTTAAATTCCATATAAGGACCAACAATAAAACCATCCTCTTCGACTTTCGGAATCATATAAGGAAGGTATCTGGTCTTGATATATGATACAAGATTTTTATCTAAATTCTGATGTGTTGGAATTCCATAAGTTATATGATATTGATAGTCGGCTCCGTTTGTGGTATGATTATCAATAAAAAAATCCGGTAACCATTCATTGAACAAAGCAAGGAATGCTTTTATCTCATTCGATTCAGCTTTCAGATAATCTCTGTTCAGATTTAGATTCAATGCATTAGTTCGCCATCCCATTTGTTTTGGTCCATTTTGATTTGGTCTGTTAAATGGGCTTCGTCTTTCGTGACCATCAACATTCAAAACAGGAATAATAAGAAGTATTATATTCTTAAGTAAATCCTCTTTTTCTTTGCTGATTAACATCTCTCTTAGCATTAACATACAAGCATCTTTACCTTCAACTTCTCCGGGATGAATACAATTCTGAACAAGAATTACAGCTTTATTCTTCCTCTTTGCTTCTGCTGGATTAAAAATTTTATCTGTGGAAACTATAGCTACTTTTATCTCTCTTTTTTGATGAGAATATCCAATCGTCTTAATTTTTACGAAAGGGGTTTTATCCTGAAATTTCTGAAAATATTTTAATGAGTTTTCATAATTAGGAGATTCTGTCATTCCGGATTTTTCGAAATGAGTAAGCCAGAAATTGTTGTTATTCATAGTGTAAAATTCTTAATAGTTTTATTTCAAAAATAAGTGCTTGAGATTTAAGCATATAATTATTTGAGTTATTCAATCTTTATTAAGGTCCTCAATTAAGATTTTATTTAAGGGAAAACAACAAAAAGATATAAACAAGCAAACCTTTTTGTATAGCCTTCTGCAAATTCTTATCTTTGCCACTCAAAAAAAGATTAAAGGAGATTTCATATTTAATGAAATTTAAGAAAAGAACTCATAATTGCGGCGAATTAAGAGAGAAAAATATTGGAGAAAATGTTGTGCTAAACGGCTGGGTTGATACCCGAAGAGACCTTGGTGGAGTTATTTTTATAGAACTTCGTGACAGATATGGAATCACACAGGTAGTATTTGAGCCCTCTTTTAATTCTATTGCTCACGAAGCAGCCAAACATCTGAGGAATGAATTCGTAATTTCTATTGAAGGTATTGTTCGTAAAAGACCGGAAGGCACTGAGAATCCTTCATTGCAAACTGGTAATATAGATGTAATGGTGAATAATTTAATTATTTTGAATGAAGCTATCACTCCGCCATTTCCATTAAAAGATGAAATTGATACTCACGAAGATTTGCGATTAAAATATCGCTATTTGGATTTAAGAAGACCAAAACTTCAGAAGAACATTTTGCTTCGGCATAAAATGTATCAGATTACAAGAAAGTATTTTGATGAAAACAATTTTGTTGAAGTTGAAACTCCGGTTTTAATGAAATCTACTCCTGAAGGGGCAAGAGATTTTCTGGTTCCCAGCAGGCTTCATAAAGGGAAATTCTATGCACTTCCTCAATCACCTCAGACTTACAAGCAAATATTGATGGTCGCGGGTTTTGACAGATATTTTCAGATAGTTAAATGTTTCAGAGATGAAGATTTACGTGCAGATCGTCAGCCAGAATTTACACAGATAGACGTTGAGATGTCCTTCGTTGATCAGGAAGATATTTTTGAGATGGTTGAAGGTTTAATGAAAATCTTTTTTAAAGAAATATGGAATAAAGATTTACATTTGCCTTTGCTACGTTTACCATTCGATGAAGCGATGGAAAAGTATGGAAGCGATAAACCAGACTTGAGATTTGATCTGGAAATGAAAACTTTAAATTCTGTTTTTAACAACTCTGAATTCAGAGTATTCAAAGAAGCAGTTGATAGTGGAGGAATAGTAACCGGATTGTTAGCTCCCGGTTGTGGTGATTATACCAGAAATCAGCTTGATGTATTAACTGATTTTGTGAAAGGTTTTGGTTCCAAAGGTTTAATCTGGATAAGAGTTAAAGAAAACGAAGGTAAGACTGAACTTGAGTCTCCAACTATGAAATTCTTCTCCGAAGCAGAAAAACAACAAGTAATAGAAATTCTTGGAGCAAAACCCGGGGACTTGTTATTCATTCTTTCAGGTGAGAGAATTAAAACATTGAGTATAATGGGTCATCTAAGGCTTGAGATGGCAAAGAGATTAAATCTTATTAAAGAAGACTCTGAACCAAAATTACTTTGGGTTACTGATTTTCCTTTATTTGAGTGGGACATTGAAACAAAACGCTATTATGCTATGCATCATCCATTTACTTCTCCAAGGATTGAGGATATACCTTTGATGACCACTGATCCTGCTAAAGTCAAAGCGAGAGCTTATGATCTTGTATTGAATGGCAATGAAATAGCCGGCGGAAGTATAAGAATACACAAATCAGAGCTTCAGGCAAAAATGTTTCAGGTGCTCGGAATTTCAGAAGAAGAAGCAAAGTTAAAATTCGGATTTTTAATGAATGCTTTCAAATACGGTGCACCACCTCACGGCGGTATTGCTTTTGGATTTGACAGAATGGCTATGATTTTTGCAGGTGAACATTCAATCAGAGATGTAATTGCTTTTCCGAAGACAGCAAGTGCTATGTCTTTAATGGATGATTCTCCGTCAACCGTAGATGAAATGCAACTGAGAGAATTACATATAAAAGTTAGATAAAATTTTTCTTGTCACGCTGGGTTCATCGAATCGTGGCTTTTGTTAATACGAAAAATATTATCATCCTTTGATAAAAGCAGAATGACAAAAAATTTAAAGTGTTTTAATGAACTTGCCGATGTTTTATGAAATATGATCATAAAACTGTCACACTGACTTTATTTAAGCATAAAGAGTTAAATTGAAAATCTTAAAAATGTTTCAGACATATCAATAATAGTGAGATTAAAATGAACCAATCGAATTTCATTGAAAGATCAAAAACAGGTTTTCATCCTTCATTCTGGGTTGCGAATGGAATGGAATTATTTGAAAGACTTGCTTATTACGGGCAGGCAACTATTTTAAGTGTTTTTTTAAGAGATCATCTTAAATTTAATGAAGTTGAGTCGGGACAATTATCTTCTATTTTTGGAGGGTTAATTTATTTCCTTCCGATTTTTGCTGGTGCACTTGCAGACAAATTTGGTTTTAAGAAAGCATTTTCATTTGCATTCTTTGTTTTAGCGATTGGTTATTTTCTAATTGGCTCGACAGGAATGGAAATCTTTTCATCATTTTATCCGAAAGAAAGCTCTTTCCTTCTTTTATCTATCATTCTGATTTTTACTGCAATTGGTGGCTCATTTATCAAACCAAGCGTTTTGGGAACAGTTGCCCTAACAACCACCCCGGAAACTAAATCTCTCGGATATGCAATTTATTATTGGCTTGTTAATATGGGGGCTGCAATTGGTCCATTCATTGCATATTTGGTAAGAGACAGTTATGGAATTGAATTCGTTTATGTTGTCTCTGCAATAAGCTGCGCTTTAATGTTTATTACTACACTGATTTGGTTTAAAGAACCTCCTGCTAAATTAAAAGAAGAAAAAACGAGTTTTGAACAGGTAATACAGAATCTCATAACTGTTGTTTCAAATATTAGATTGATGATTTTTCTTTTAATATTTGCTCTCTATTGGATAATATTCTGGAATTTCTTTATTGTTATTCCTTTCTACATTTCTGACTACATTTCCCCCAATGCTCCAATAGAACTGATTTTATCAATTGGTGCCTGGACGATAATAGTATTCCAAATACCTGTAAACAGATTAACTAAAAATATTCCTACACCTAAGGCAATTTTTATTGGATTTGTATTTGCTGCATTAAGTTGGTTTTTACTTTACTTTGCCTCAGTTTTAGGATTTACTGTAAGTCTTTTTCTAATAGGTGCAACAATATTTCTGTTCTCAATTGGTGAGCAAACTCAGGCACCAAGATTTTATGAATATCTTGCAGATTTAGCACCAAAAGGTCAGGCGGCTTTATTTCAAGGTTTCGCATTTTTACCTATTGCAATTGCCTGGTTTGTCGGAGGAACATTCGGCGGTTGGCTCTACAAAACGTTTTCAACAGATGCCAAAAAGCCCGAGTTAGTTTTTCTTGCTATCGGTGTGATAGGAATATTTTCTGCTATGGCTATGTTTTTATATAACAAGTTTACCGTAGGAGTCAAAAAACGATAATTCTGATTCGCTCTCGGTATTCAAGCTTTATCTGAATTTAGCTTTTGACGGGTTTAATTATGATAACATTAAATCAGATATTTAATAATTACAAATCCACCAATTAGTAAAACTGTAAAAGCAACAGCAAGCCAGTTAAAATATTTATCAATAAATGATTTAATCGAAGGTCCGAATTTCCATATTAAAAAAGCAACTAAGAAGAATCTTGACCCGCGTGAAATAATAGAAGCTATTACAAATACGAAAAGGTTTATATCAAAAGCTCCGGAAGAAATGGTGATTACTTTATAAGGTATGGGTGTAAATCCGGCAGTGAAAACAATCCAGAAATTATAATAATCATATAAAGATTTAACATCAAAAAAGACTTTTTCGGAAAATCCGGGTACATTATTAAAGAAAAAAATAGCAACCGGACTAAACTCTCCCTGAGAATTCCACCACAAAAAATAGCCAATTGAATATCCAAGTAATGCTCCCAGCACAGATGCTACTGTGCAATTAAAAGCAAATTTGAAAGCTTTAGCTGAGGCGCCTAAAACCAAAGCAATCAATAATGCATCAGGAGGAATCGGGAAAACAGACGATTCTGCAAATGCTAATATGAAAAGAGCAATAGGTCCATACGGAGTTTCAGCCCAGTGAAGAACCCAGTCATAAAGTTTTCTCAGTATTTTCAATCAAACCTCTTAAAATTTAAATTCCTCTATTGCCCAAAGTTACAAAAGTTAATGATTTGAGTATTATTAAAAATTACAATTTTCTACAAAAAATCATTAAAAAATGATAAAAAATGGTTTGTTTTTAATTAAAAACCAGAATTTTATTTTCTTTTGAACATTCGGAATATTAGTATTAAATTTGCCCACGAATTTTTAAAATTAAATCAAGGTTTGTGATGCTCGTTAAAAAGAAGAAATTATCAAAAAAAGAGATAAAACAAGATAAATTTGTCGAAATTTATTATAAAGCACAGGATTTTATCCGTGAGAATCAGAAAAAAGTATTGATTTACGTTGGTGCTTTTGCAGCTGTTATAGTTCTGGTATTTTTCTATTCAAACTACAGAAGTTCTCAGAATGAAGAAGCTGGTGTATTACTTTCAAAAGTTATGGAATTTTATGATGCCGGTTCTTATTTAGAAGCAATCGAAGGTAAGCAAGGTACACCTAAAATTAAAGGATTAAAAGAAATTGTCAGCGAATATGGTAGTACAGAAAATGGCGAAACAGCTAAAATCTATCTTGCCAATTCGTATGCATTTTTAGGACAGTATGATAAAGCTTTTGAATTCTATAAAGATTACAGTGGAGATAATGATTTTTTCAAAGCTACTGCGTTGGCTGGTCAGGCATCTTATTATTCAGTTAAAAAAGATTATGCAAAAGCTGCAAAATTGTATAAACAAGCAGCATTCATAAGTGAATCCAATCCAAACAGACCTGATTATTTGCTTCAAGCCGGAATCAACTTTATGAAAGGAAATAAAAATGATGAAGCAAAAAATCTTTTCCAGATTATAAAGGATGATTACAAAGCATCTAATGCACACGCACAGGTCGACAGATATTTCCTTGAATTAAATTAAAGTGAGATTATGGCAGATACATCTGATTTCAGAAATGGACTAATAATTAAATTTAAGAACGAACCATATCAAATTGTTGAATTTTTGCACGTTAAACCTGGAAAAGGCGGTGCTTTCGTTCGTTCAACCTTAAAAAACCTTAAAACCGGCAGAGTTTTGGAAAATACCTTCAGAGCAGGTGAATCTATTGAAATAATAAGAGTTGAAAGAAGAAAATATCAGTATCTATATAGAGATGGTGATTTTCTGGTTGTGATGGACAATGAAACTTATGAACAAATTAATGTTCCTTATGAATTACTTGGAGATGCAGCTGTATATCTTAAAGAGGGAACAGAACTTGACATTCTTTTCGATGGAGAAAAGATTATTACAATTGAACCACCAATTTTTGTAATTCTTGAAGTAACCCATACAGAACCTGGCTTTAAGGGAAATACTGCAACCGGAGCGCTAAAACCAGCCACTCTTGAAACAGGTGCGGTTGTTAACGTCCCGCTTTTTATTGAAATAGGTGATTTTCTGAAAATAGATACAAGAACCGGGGAATACGTAGAAAGAGTTAAATCTAAATAAAAGGAGTTGATATGGATTTAAACTTGGTTAAAAAACTTATTAAGATTCTTGAAAACAGTCAGTTGACTGATTTGGAAATTGAAGAAGGTGGAACAAGAATAAAAATTGCCAAAAACATTCAGTTAACTCAGGCTCCTCAGAATCTTGTATCTTACGTTCAACATCCGGTTCAGAATCAACCTGAACAACCTAAAAGTGAAGATAAAAAACAATCCTTTTCAGATGATGACTCGAAACTTCACGCAATTAAATCCCCAATTGTGGGAACTTTCTACAGAGCTCCCTCTCCTGAAGCAGATCCTTACGTTCAGGTAGGTGATACTATTTCGGCAGGAACTGTTTTATGTATCGTTGAAGCCATGAAACTGATGAATGAAATAGAATCTGATGTCAGCGGAAAAATCGTAAAAATTCTTGTTGAGAATGGTAAACCTGTTGAATATAATCAAACTTTATTTTTAATTCAGCCACTTTAATAAAGTTACAGTGTTTAAAAAAATCTTAATCGCCAATAGAGGCGAAATAGCATTAAGAATAATCAGAGCCTGTAAAGAACTGGGAATAAAAACCGTTGCTGTTTATTCAGAAGCAGATCGTGAATCTTTACACGTTACATTTGCTGACGAAGCTGTTTGTATTGGCTCAGTTTATAGTAAAGATAGTTATTTAAGAATACCAAATATTATATCTGCTGCTCAAATAACCGGTGCTGATGCTATTCATCCCGGTTACGGCTTTTTAGCTGAGAATGCAAATTTCTCTGAAATCTGTGCAGAAAGTGATTTGATTTTTATCGGACCTAATGCCGAAATGATTTCAGCTATGGGAGATAAGTCTTTTGCAAAAGATACAATGAAAAAAAATGGAGTTCCTGTTATTCCTGGAAGTGACGGAGTTGTTACTGATTTGAAGGAAGCAGTTAGATTATCACACGAAATAGGTTTTCCTGTAATAATTAAAGCTTCTGCTGGTGGCGGTGGCAAGGGAATGAGAATAGTCTTTGAAGAAAAAGATTTTGAAAAAGCTTTTATTACCGCTCAATCGGAAGCAGAATCAGCTTTCGGCAATCCGGCAGTTTATATCGAAAAATATTTAGAAAATCCACGTCATATAGAAATTCAGGTAGTTGGTGACAAATTCGGAAATGTTTATCACTACGGCGAAAGAGATTGCTCTGTTCAGCGTCGTCATCAAAAATTAATTGAGGAAGCTCCATCTCCTGTTTTGGATTTTACCCTTCGTGAAAAAATGGGAGAAGCTGCAGTCAAAGGAGCTAAATCTGTAAATTATCTCGGAGCCGGCACAATTGAATTCTTATTGGATAAACATCACAATTTCTATTTTATGGAAATGAATACAAGAATTCAGGTTGAGCATCCGGTTACTGAATTAGTGCACGATGTAGATTTAATCAAAGAACAAATTCTTGTTGCTGCTGGTGAAAAAGCTTCGGTACCATCAAATATAACTCACGGACACGCGATAGAATTTAGAATAAATGCAGAAGATCCTGCTAAAGATTTCAGACCAAATCCTGGTAAAATTACATCACTTCATTTCCCAGGCGGTTTGGGTGTAAGAATAGATTCCCACATTTATCAGGATTATACAGTTCCACCTTATTATGATTCTTTAATTGCCAAACTTATTATCAGGGCTAAAACTCGTGAGGAAGCAATTGCCAGGTCTAAACGTGCATTGGAAGAATTTATAATTGAAGGAATAAAAACAACCATTCCTTTTCATCTCCAAGTCCTTGAAGATCAAAGATTTCTTAGTGGTAATTTTGATACAGGTTTTCTCGAGAATTTTAAGTTTAATTACAACGAATAATAAATCAGAGGTTTAATATGAATATCCCGGAAAATTTAAAGTACACAAAAGAGCACGAATGGGTATTGGTTGAAGGCAATATAGGAACAATTGGCATAACCGATTACGCTCAGGGTGAATTGGGTGATGTAGTTTTTGTTGATATTGATGAATCTTTATCAGAAATTACAAAAGGAGCTTCCTGCGGTTCTATTGAAGCAGTAAAGACGGTCAGCGATTTATTCGCTCCTTTTTCCGGCAAAGTTGTAGAAATAAATGCAGCTCTTAAAGATTCTCCCGAACTCTTGAACTCAGACCCATACGGTCAAGGCTGGATGATAAAAGTTGAAATTTCTGACCCGGCAGAATTAAACGACTTATTAAGTGCTGAAGAATATAGAAATCTGATCGGTCAATAGATTTAACAGATTTTTCTATTTAATAAACAAAATCCTTTTTCAAAGGGGATTTTGTTTTTTTATTTTAAAGAAACTAAATCGCTTAATTATGCTGCATAAAGAAATTATACTAATTATCGACTTTGGTTCTCAGTTCACACAATTGATTACGAGAAGAGTCAGAGAATCAAAAGTTTATTCCGAAATTTATCCTCATACAATTTCAATTGATTTTATAAAAAAAGTTCACCCGAAAGGAATAATTCTCTCTGGTGGACCGATGAGCGTTTATGATGATGAAGCTCCGTCAATTTCTGTAGAAATTTTTAATCTCAATATCCCTGTTTTAGGAATTTGCTATGGTTTACAATTTATCGCAAAATCATTAGGAGGAATAGTTGAGAAATCTTTTGAAAGAGAGTATGGCAGAAGCATTTTCAGAATTGAAAAAGATTCAACACTTACAAAAGATTTACAAACAGAGTCAATTGTATGGATGAGTCACGGTGATATTGTTAAATCTCCACCTGAGAATTTTGATATAATAGGTACTTCCGATCATTCACCCGTTTGTGCAATTGAGAATAAAGAAAAAAATATCTATGGACTTCAGTTTCATCCGGAAGTTTATCATACTGAACAGGGAGATAAAATTATTCAAAATTTTCTTTATGATATTTGCGGTTGTGAAGGGGACTGGACTTCTGAAAATTTTATAAATAATTCAATTGAAGATATTAAAAAGAAAGTTGGTGATTCAAAAGTCATTTGTGCCTTAAGTGGTGGAGTAGATTCAACAGTTGCTGCGGTTCTTGTAAAAAAAGCAGTTGGCGATAATCTGCAATGTATTCATATTGATACTGGTTTAATGAGAAAAAATGAGAGTGAGCAAATAGAAATATTGTTTAACTCTAAACTTGATTTGAATGTTAAATATGTTAATGCTGCTTCGGTTTTTTTAGAAAGACTGAAAAACGTTTCAGACCCTGAGCAAAAAAGGAAAATAATAGGCAATACATTTATCGAAGTTTTTGAATCTGAAGCAAAAAAAATTGAAGGGGTTGAATATCTTGTTCAGGGTACTCTTTATCCCGATGTAATTGAATCAGTTTCAGTTAAAGGGAAATCAGCAACTATTAAAACTCATCATAATGTTGGCGGACTTCCTGAAAAGATGAATTTGAAACTAATAGAACCGTTCAGAGAATTATTTAAAGATGAAGTTCGAAAAGTGGGATATGAATTAGGAATTCCAGAAGATTTTATAATGAGACATCCTTTCCCTGGACCGGGTTTGGCAGTAAGAATTCTCGGACCGGTTACTGAAGAAAGGATTAAAATTTTACAGGAAGCTGATGATATTTTTATTTCTGAATTGAAGAAGGCAGAACTTTATAATAAAATCTGGCAGGCATTTGCTGTTCTTTTACCTGTTCAAAGTGTTGGTGTAATGGGAGATGCCCGCACCTATGAAAATGTTCTTGCTTTACGTGCAGTTAATTCTGTTGATGGAATGACCGCTGATTGGTATAAATTTGATGCAGAATTTCTTGCTAAAGTTTCAAACCTTATTATTAATAAAGTAGCTGGAGTTAATCGAGTAGTTTATGATATAAGTTCAAAACCACCATCAACAATTGAGTGGGAGTGATTATGAGATTTTTTTTAATTCTAATTTGTTTTTATTTAATCTTTTACACTGATAATTTACAATCGCAAGATAAAAATCTTCCTTCAGAGATAAATGATGCAATTGAATTAATTGATTCAAAAGAATATTCATCTGCTCTGGTACAACTTCAATCTATCAGAGAAAAATATCCTGAAAGGCATTCGCTGATTGATTTTTTGATTATCAAAAGCTCTTATGAATTAAATCGTTTTGAAAATGTTGAAAAGCTGGCGAATAATTTTCTGAATTCATATCCTGAAAGTAAATACTTTTCAGATATACAAACTTTTTTGATGATATCTTTAATCAATCAAAATAAATATGAAAGTGGTTTTGATCTCGCAATAAATATTCTTAAAAATTCCGCCTCCATTTCAAAAAAAATAGAGCTTAAATCTTTCATTGAAAAAGCAATTTCTGAAAAACTAAATCCATTTTATCTCCAACAATATTCTGAAAAGGAAAGTGATAAAAACCTTCTTCCTTTTATTCTTTATTTAACTGCAAAAAGTTTTTATGATAATGGAGATGCTGTATCGGGCGAGAAGTATGCTAATAAAATAATAACAAGTTATGTGGCTTCAGAAGAGTATATGCCTGCAGTTAATTTAAAACTTCAAGCAAATAAAGAGATATCTTCTGATGATGAAGTAATAGTGGGTGTAATGTTTCCGTTAACTAACGGACAAAATGAAAAAAACGTTTTTGTTGACCAGATTCTTGACGGAGTTAAATATGCCTTTCACGAGTATAATAAAGAGAGAGCAGATAAAACCGGATTGATAATTGAAGATACAAAAAACAGTTCTGAAGAAATTATCCGAATAATTAAAGAGTTTGATTCTGACAAAAGAATTTTATGTGTGATAGGACCAGTCTTCAGCACTGAATGTGCGGACGTAGTAAAAAATATAAATCTAACTGATTTAGTCTTTATCTCTCCTACAGCCACAGATGAAGACCTTACAGAAAATAATACGCAGTTTTTCCAGGCAAACCCTCCTTTTGATTTAAGAGGGAAAGCTTCCGCTCAGTATGCATTTTTTGTTGAATCAAGGAATAAATTTGCTGTTTTGAATTCTATTGAAGGATATTCAACGATTATGGCGAACTCCTTTGTAGAAGAGATGAAAAAACTTGGTGGTCAAATTGTATTTAAAGAAACATTTAAAAATCTTGCTTCAGATATCGCTTCCTCTATGTCAAAGCTTAAAAATTTTATCACTGAAATTGACGGAATCTATTTGCCAATATCTCAAAGTAAAGATGCTGAGCTACTAATTTCAGAACTTACGAAACTGAATCTTAGAGTCCCGATTTTCGGAACTCAGGATTGGTTAGAGGCAAAAGGTTTGGAATCAGCCACTACATTGACTAATCTTATTCGAATAACATCTGATTTCTTTATTGATTATCAGGAAACTCGATTTGCAGAGTTCAGCAAAGCATATTCTGAAGTCTTAAATAAAGAGCCAAACAGATATAGTCTTTATGGATATGATACTGCAAAGCATTTAATTACTGTTCTAAGGTCCACGGTTCAAAACAGATACGGAGTGAAAATGAAGCTTAATTCAGGATTAAAGACTGTTGGTTTCAAGAATAATATTTCATTCAGCGGCAAAAAGCGAAACACTTACTTAAACATATTAAAATACTCTGACGGGAAATTTTCTCTTGTCGAAAGATTCAAAGCAAATGAATAGGAGGATATATTTCTCTTAAAATAAAAGAACTACCAATAGAAGACAGACCTCGGGAAAAATTGATTCTAAGAGGTCCACAAAACCTTAGTGACGCAGAGTTGATAGCAATTCTCTTAAGAACAGGTGTGAAAGGGAAATCTGTTGTTAATGTTGCTCAGGAACTTTTAACTAAGGAAAAAAATCTGGCTAATCTTGCCTGCAAATCCGTTGCTGCTCTTCAGAAGAATAATGGAATTGGTAAAGATAAGGCTGCAACATTATCTGCAGCTTTTGAAATTGCCAGAAGGATTTTATCTCAGCAAAAATATTTGTCCGATAAGAAAATTACTTCTCCACAAGATATTGCTGAGGAATTGATCCCGGTTTTAAGAGATGAAAACAAAGAACAATTTATTGTTATATGTTTAAGCAAATCAAATAAAATTATCAGGAAAGAAATTATCTCTGTTGGTTCTTTGGACTCAAGTGTGGTTCATCCAAGGGAAATATTTAAAGTGGCAGTTGAAAATAATGCTGCAAGTATAATTCTTATTCATAATCATCCAAGTGGAAATCCCCAACCAAGTAATGAGGATATTTCAATTACTAAAAAATTAGTTGAAGCAGGAAAGATGATGGACATCCCTGTTTTTGATCATATAATTATTGCTGGAAATACATATACGAGTTTTGTTGAAAAAAGACTTATCTGAAATGTTAAGTGTTGAATTGTAAATTTTTAATGGTTTATTAGAACTTTAAATACTCTTCCCAAATTTTGAACAACTGATATGTAGCATAAATATCTTTCGAGCAATATGTAGCAATATCTTTTATTCTGCCGGCTTCGTACAGATTTTTTACTTCCATCCCTGAAATATCTTTTGATTTCGGCGATTCAATTCCGAAAGCATTGCAATAAAAATCAAGATTAAATTTTCTTGTAGTACCAAAAAAAGTAAGTTGTTCCAGCAAATCAATGTGAGTTTCATTATATCTGCTTCCCATCAGATTTACTGATGGTTTAACTTTCAGCATTGCAGATCGAAGCATTAAAAAAGGAACATCGAAATTCCTTCCGTTAAAAGTAAC
>CALEBT010000014.1 GCA_937942875.1 uncultured Ignavibacterium sp.
TTGCTCCCAAAGACTATAGGTATAATTTGTACCAATCGGGAAATAATCCCAATTCATTCCATTTACTATAAAGTCTTTACCATTAACGACTAATTTCGCACCTCTCTCATCTTTGACTATTTTAACCTTGTCTGCTTGTGCTTCAGTAAAGGAAATATTGAGCAGAAAAATAAAAATCAATAGTTTGCACCAATTAAATTGCTGTAAAATTAAGGCCATAAAAACCTCCTCACAGTGTTAAATAAGTAAGTTTCAAAAAAAGAATAACGTTTATTGTTTTTGATTAAAATTGTAGAGTTGAGATTAGATTTTAGATTTAAGTTTTTTGAAAAGAAATTTTGCAAGCTATCAGCCAAATCAAAATATATTAGGATAATTTGACTGAAATAAGTACTTAGAATTATAAGAAATCCGGTAAAAAGCATTTTAACCATCTTAATTAGTTACAAAACTTTCTAACCAACAAAGGTACTTTAAAACGATGTAAGAAAACAAAAACTTTGTTCGTTTACCGAACAAAGTTACGTAAATTAAAAATATCTGTCAAGTTAAAAGAATAATTTTTTTCATTTTGATAAATTTTTAAGAAGGATAAGGTCTCAAACTTATTTAATTCTTTAGATCCCTAAAATTTCCAAAGCAGATATTTCATAATTATAAAAATGATTTATTTTGATTTAAATTTGGATTGACCTTTATTCTTTTAATGATTATTGAACAACATCATTCACAAATATTTGAAGAGAAGTTCTCGGTAGGATTAGAATGAAAAAACAACATACAAACGAAGCCGTAATATTTTTTACCTTAATATTTATTCTCTTTCAATTCACATCTTGTAAAACTTTATCTCCAACAAAAGAAAAAATATCAGAAATGACTCCAACTGCTTCATTTGATAATATAATTCCCATTCCAGTATCAGTAAGTTTAACAGGAGGGACTTTCAATCTTAACCGAGAAACCAAAATTCTTTTTGCGTCTTTAAATCCTGAAACCGAATTTATTGCCAAATACTTGCAAGAACAGATAAATTCTATTACAGGATATGAATTAGCAATTTTACCTTTTGAAGAGAAGTTGACTAAAGGAAATATCAGCTTAATAATTAACAAAGAACTTAATGAATTAAGCAAAGAAAGTTATTCTTTAATTATTTCTGAAAATTTAATTGAACTAAAGGCTAACCAGCCTGAAGGATTATTTCGTGGAGTTCAAACTTTAATTCAAATGCTTTTTCCATTAAAAAATAACTTAAACTTAACTTCTAATCATATTGAATTTCCAACTTTAGAAATAAAGGATAATCCAAGGTATGAATGGCGAGGAGTAATGCTTGATATTGCCCGTCATTTCTTTAGTGTGAATGATGTCAAAAAACTTATTGATTTAATTGCACTTTATAAATTCAATCGCTTGCATTTGCATTTAACTGACGATCAGGGCTGGAGAATAGAAATTAAATCCTGGCCCGAATTAACCGAAATTGGCGGTAGTACTCAAGTTGGTGGAGGTTATGGAGGATATTACACTCAGGAAGATTATTCCGAAATAGTCAGATATGCAATGGAGAGATATATTACCATTGTCCCTGAAATTGATATGCCCGGACATACAAATGCTGCTCTTGCTTCTTATCCGGAATTAAATTGCGATGATATCCCTCCTGAACTTTACACAGGTATTAAAGTAGGATTCAGTTCTTTGTGTCTGGATAAAGAAATAACTTATGATTTTATTAAAGATGTTATTAAAGAAGTATCTGATTTAACTCCAGGTGCTTACATACATATTGGCGGAGACGAGGCTTATGCGACGGATTCACTAAAATATATTAACTTCATTGAAAGGGTTCAGCAGATTATAGAATCAAACAATAAAAAAATGATTGGTTGGGAAGAAATTTCTCAAGCAAAACTTGGTTCAAATTCAGTAATTCAATTTTGGAGAAAAAGTGATTATGTTTTGAAAGGATTACAACAAGGTAGTAAAGTTATTTTCTCTCCATCTTCCAAAGTTTATATGGATATGAAATATAATCCAAATACCGAGTTAGGATTAAATTGGGCTGGTTATATTGAAGTAAGTGATTCTTATAATTGGGATCCTTTGACTCAAATAAATGGAATTTCTGATAAACAAATTCTTGGAGTCGAAGCTCCGCTTTGGACAGAAACAATCTTAAACTTTTCTGACATTGAATTTATGCTTTTCCCTCGACTTCCCGGAATTGCTGAAATTGGCTGGTCTCCATCCTTTAAAAGAAATTGGGATGAATACAAACGTCGTTTGGCAAATCACGGAAATTATTGGAAGAAAATCGGACTAAATTATTATAAATCTACAGACATTAATTGGGATTAGATTTTGAAAAAAATTATATAAATAAAAAAATTCAGTCTATTCAATAATTAACTCTCCAATTTTTCCAATAAAAATTTAACATAAAATTAAAATTGCCCGCAAATCATCTTGCTTAATTTTGCCCGAAATAAGATAATATAATGATGCGCAATAGTGAGTTAGTAAATCACATCAAAATTCCATTTAATGCAGTAGTCGGTGATCTTCCTCTTGTTGATGCAAAAATTGATATAGAAGAAAAGACAGAATCAGCTTACGATTTACTTAAAAAAGATGAATCAGTGCAAGGACTGGTTTTAATGTCTGACGGAAAATATGTAGGTATGCTACCCCGCAATCGTTTTTTTGAATTATTAAGCAAATCTTATATGCGGGAAATTTATTTGAAGAAATCGTTATCTATATTTTACGAAAACAATCCCACTGATGAAATAATTAAAATTCCTCATTACACTTTAGTGGTTAAAGCAGCAGAAATGGCTTTGATGAGAAGTTCTAATCACAGAACTGATCCGTTAGTTATTGAAACTGTTGAAAATAAGATAAAACTTCTGGATATATATACTCTTTATATCAACCAGATTAAACTTACAATGCAAGCAATCGAAAAACTCAGAGAGACTTTGGATTCACGAAAAGAAATATTGAGCATAATTGCCCACGACATAAAAAATCCTCTTATGGGAATTGGTGGCTTTGCAGAGATGATTCTTGAACAAACCAATGATACAGAAATTAAAAAATTTGCAAATCTTATAATTAATTCATCAAACCGGATTAAAAATCAAATTGTAGAGTTAATTGAAGCAGAAAAAAATAAAGACTCAATAGAAAAATTAAACTTAACCAAATCAGACTTGTATCAGGTTATCAATTCTTCAATAATTTATTTTGAAAGAATTGCAGGTAAGAAACAACAAAAAATAAATTTCAGCTATAATGAAAAAGTAAATTATGAATTTCTTTTCGATAAGAATAAGATAACAGAAGTTTTTGAAAACCTGCTTTCAAACGCTATAAAATATTCAATGCCGGGGGAAAATATTTTTGTCTCATTGGACGGAAATGATGAAGAAGTATTTTCCTCAATAAAAGATAACGGACCCGGATTCACAGAAGATGACAAAAAGAAAATGTATAGTAAATTTCAAAGATTAAGTGCTTCGCCTACCAATGGAGAAGAATCTTCAGGTTTAGGATTGCATGTAGTAAAGAAATTTGTTGATATGCACGATGGAAAGATTATTTTGGTAAGTGAACCAGGCAAGGGCTCGATATTTACAATTCATTTAAAGAGGAATTTATCTATCTGATATTGAAGCTTTTGATATAAATATCGTCTGACAGTTTTTTATTAAATATTTACTGTTTTATCTTTCTAAAGTATTTAATAAAAAATTTAAGTTATGACGAACAAAATTTACTTATTAGTCCTTATAATTCTGGTTCTATCATTAAAACAGTTAAAAGCTCAGATTTACCCAGATCAGTTTTATGTTCTCAGAATTGATTCCATAATCTCCAAAATAGAAGAAAGCCAGGGAATTCAAATCAGCAATGATGGTAAATCAATTGTTTTGCAGGACAGTGTATTGAGCGGATATTTTATATTGTCTCAACAAATATCGCATTATCCCTTTAATCAAGGTTTGCCTTCCTGGAATGGTTCTGTTGCACATAATTCAACTGGTTTTAAGGTGGAGATGAGATTTCCTTATTCAACGGGATGGTCTCCCTGGCTAACAGTTGGCTATTGGAAAAATTATATCTGGAGCAATTATGGTAATACAAGTTTTGCAGGAGGTATGATTGATTACGATTATGTTAAATTAAATTATTTTACGGATAAGTGGCAATTCAGAGTATCACTCGTTCGATTTAATGTCAATCAACCATCACCAAAGATTCATAAGTTAAGTTTTTTTGTAAGCGATTCAAGAACAACAGCGAATATTTCTCAAATTGTAGCGGATAATCCACCTCAGATTTTTATTCCGACAAATTTTATTTACCAATATGGAGTTGATCCAACAATTGGCGGAAGTATTTGTTCACCAACTACAGTAGCAATGATTCTGGCAAGTTATGGAATTCAGGTCGATCCATATCAGTTTGCTTTGGTTACAAAAGATCCATATTTCAACATTTTCGGTATCTGGCCCAGAGCAGTTCAGCATGCCGCTGAATATGGATTAGATGGTGCAGTAACAAGATATCGAACCTGGAGCGAAGCCTATGAAGTGCTTGCAAATGGTGGAAGAATTGGAATGTCTCTGGGATCACCTTTATATCCAAACGGGCATCTTGTAATGCTGGCTGGATTTACAAGTACAGGTAATCCAATAGTCCATGATCCAGCCAAATCTAATGGTTATTCTTATCAGCATAACAAAACAAGTCTATCACAATCTTGGTTTAGTAAAGGAGGAATTGCATATACTTTTTATCCTGATCCTGCCTTGAATATTGATGATAAAAATATTGCTGAAGTTCCTTCTGATTTTGAATTATATCAAAACTATCCAAATCCAATTAATCCAAATACTAAAATCAGGTGGCAGTCGCCGGTAAGCAGTTGGCAAACAATAAAAGTCTATGACATATTAGGTAAAGAAATAGCTACTTTGGTAGATGAATTTAAAGAAGCCGGAAGGTATGAAATTGAGTTTAATACTTTAGAGACAAGCCGCGGCGTGTCTCTACCAAGTGGTATATATTTTTATAAATTACAAGTTGGAGATTTCACAGAAACAAAAAAGATGATTCTGGTTAGATAGTATCAGAATGGAAAAAAAGGGGCTGTCTCAAAAGTTAAACATTTGAAAGTTATAAATTTTGAAACAACCTCTTTTAATTTTTTAGTTTAGCTAAAATTCATCCATATTATTGTCATCTCTGGGACGACGCTCTCTTTCACGGTTATTATTATTAGCAGTGCTTAATCTATAGGTAATTCCAATATAAGCTACACGAGATTCCATTTTCCTGTAAGATGTTGAGAAGAATCCGGTTCCATTAGTTTCCGATTCCCATTTTCTGGTATTAAAGACATCGCTTAATCTGAAAAGTACTGATAATTGTCCATTAAGAAAATCTTTTTTCATTGCAATGTCTGTTGAAAACTGCTCTTTAGATTTAGTCTGTCCCATAAAATTAGGACCTTCATAATTTAAGTTTACCTGGAAGTTAAAATCACGAGCAGGCATATAAGTTAAATTCAATTTACCAATCCAGCTATTTGATGAATTGAAAATGTCCAAACCATCAAATTCATTCTTAAAATAAGTGAAACTAGTGTTTGTTCTCAGCCATTCAAAAACAGGAGAACTAAGAGTTAATTCTACTCCATAAGAAAGACGTTTTGCAAGATTTTTCCAGGTAGTTTCTGTAACTCCATCTGGTCTGATAAAAGTATAGTTTGTAATTGCATTTTGTGTATGTCTGTAAAACAAAGATGAAGTTAAGGCAGTTTTATCAAACAATTTTGAATACCCGAGCTCTAAGGAATTAATATACTCAGGATCTAATTCAGGATTTCCATAGCTGATACTTAATGAATCAGAACGGTCAACATAAGGATTTAATATTCTGTTATTTGGTCTTTCTACTCTTCGGCTGTAACTAAGTTGTAATTCCTGAAAATCCGGCAGTCCCTGAACAAGATGAATTGTTGGATAAACTGAAAAATAATTTTTGTTAAATCCAACTGCTGAATTTTTTTCATAACCGCTTACATCTGCTTGTTCTGCTCTCAAACCAATCTGATACTGGAATTTTTCATAATTATTAGAATAAATTCCATAAACTGCATATATATTTTCTTTGAAATCAAAATTGGTCTTTCTGGTTATATCTGATAACCAATTGTTTGAATTATAATCATAATTAAGATAGTCGTTGTTTGATTTGAAATTTCGTAAAGTAATCTTAAATCCGGTTTCAATCCTTCCGAAATCTACAATCGGATTTATATAATTTGACTGAATAGTCCATTGAATATTGTTATTGTCAGATAATCCTTTTTGCAATAATGGATTTGGCAGAGGATTCATATTCAAATCGAAATTGTTTTGAGTAAATTTTTCATCCCTGTTCATTCTGAAATTTCCAAGCATAATATCAGCAGTTAATTCAGCTCCTTTATTGGTAAAAGTTCTACGGTAACTTAAAGTATTTTGTAAAGCTTTCATTCTTCTATCGTTATCACTATTTCTTTCAAAATATCTTGTCATAATCTGATTTGAGTTTAAAGTTTTATTTTCAACAAAACTTGTATTGTCAAATCCACCACTTCTGAATCTGGATGAAAAGGTAAGTGTATTAAAATCATCAATGAGATAATCTAATCCTGCGGTTACGTTATTACCAAAATGACTAAAAACTCCATTAGTAACCTGATTAAGATAAGCATTATTGCCACCGAGTAAATTCTCTCTGCTTGAGTTACCTGAGTTTTCAGAATTATGGGAACGTGAATCAAATGAAGCAAAAAAGTTAAGAGAGGAGACTCTATAATTTAAGTTCAGTGAGCCGTTGAATTTATCTCCGGTTCCACCAGTTAAACTAATATTTCCGTTTACTCCGCCATCTCTCTTCTTTTTTAGGATAATATTCAGAATACCGCCAGTACCTTCCGGATCATATCTTGCAGAGGGATTAGTAACTAATTCGACAGATTCAATTTGACTTGCTGGTATATTTGATAAAACATCACCACTACCCAAACCTAATAGCTCACTTGGTTTTCCATCAATTAGAATTCTAATATTCTGATTTCCACGATAACTTAAATTTCCATCGGCGTCAACTGTGACAGATGGAATATTCTGAACAACATCAACTGCACTTCCGCCAACAGTTGTTAAATCTTTTTCAACGTTGATTACTTTCTTATCAAGATTGTTAATTATAACCTCTTTCTCGCCAACTACGACTACGTTACTTAAATCAATTGACTTTTCATCTAATGCTATAACTCCCAAATCTATATTCAGATTTTGAGGAAAAACTCTTAGGGAATCGATTGTACGTGTTTCATAACCAATGTAAGATGCCCGCAATCTGTAGAATCCGGGGGTAAGATTATCTAAAACAAATTTGCCTTCTTTGTTTGTAATTGTTCCACCTGCCATACTTGAATCTCTGAAACGAATAAGAACAACATTACAATATTCTATTTTTTGTTTCGTTTGCGCATCAATTATTTGTCCGGTGATTGTTCCCCTCAAATTAGAATTTTGCATATTCAGCCGATTCATATTTCTTTCCTGAGCAGAAAGACTGAAAGAAAAAATCAGTAAAGAAAAAAGAAAAGTGTTGATAAAGAATTTCATAAAACTCCAAAATTTTTGAATTAGACAATAAAAATTAAATCTAAGTTTAAAGCTTAAAGATATTGTTTAAACATCTTTCGATGATTAAAGGTTCGATAATTAACGATCAGCTTATTTCATAATTCGTAGAGGTAACGATACACTTTGTTCAGTATTAATGAACTTAAAGACTGAGCATCTCTTTAAACTTTACGGATTGTCTTCTGGACACTTCTACTTTTTGTCCACCTTTTAATTTTACAAGCAGTCCGCCATTTAACCATGGTTCGATGCTTTCAACCCATTTTAGATTTATGATATGCTTTCTGTTAGCTCTGAAAAAAGTTTTTTGATCTAATCGCTCATCAAGATAATTGAGTGTTCGTAAAATTAAAGGCTTATGTTCATCAAAAAACAGCCGCACATAATTTCCTTCGGACTCAAATAATCTGATTTTTTCTAATTTAACAAACCAGCATTTCTCTCCATCCTTAACAAAAACCTGATCATCGGAAGTTAAAATCTTTTTGATTTCAGACGAAGTTTGAATTACCCTTCTGCTTCCTTCAATAAGTTTTCTAACTGATTCTTCAAGACGTTTTGGTTCAATAGGTTTTAGCAAATAATCAAGTGCATTATACTCGAATGCTTTTAGTGCATATTCATCATAAGCAGTTGTGAAAATAACTTTCGGAACTTTATCCAATATTTCCAGTAAGTCAAATCCGGATTTACCCGGCATCTGAATATCCAGAAAAATCAGTTCTGGTTCGAACTTACTGATTTTTTCAACTGCATCATCAACATTTACTGCTTCGGCAACAATTTCCAATTCTTTGAATGGTTCAAGTAAACGCCTTAGTTCACTTCTTGCTAATCTTTCATCGTCAATAATTATTGTTTTCATTTTTTAACTCTCCCAAAGGAATTTTTAATTGTGTATGGACGAGATTTTCTTCTAAATTATTGATTTTAAAGGAGGCTTCTTCTCCATAGATCAAATTCAATCTCTGTTTGGTATTACTGACTCCAAATCCCTTTGCATTTTTTAACATTTCATCATCAATTGTTCCTGGATTAAAAATATCAATTATCATAAAATGATCATTAAGTTTTGTCTGGATTTTAATTTTGCCTCCTGTGGTAATTTTCGAAATTCCGTGTTTGATTCCGTTTTCAACAAGAGTTTGAATCATCATAGGCGGGATATCAATTCTTTCAGTTTTCTTATCTAAAATAATTTCATAATCGAGTCGTTCTTCGAATCTGATTTTTTCCAAATCAAGATAATCCTTTATTGTGTCAATTTCTTCTGATAAGGGAACGGCTTCAGTTCGTTCAATCTTCAAAGTATAACGCATCAGATTTGAAAGTTTTGTTATTGCTTCTTTAGCTTTTTCGGGATTCTCTTCAATTAATGCTCTTATACTGTTCATTGCATTAAATATAAAATGAGGATTTAGTTGTGATTTGAGAGATTTCAGTTCGAAATCTTTTACTGCAGATTCAAAAATTAATGATTCAATCTCTGCCTTTTTATAGTTTTCAAAGAAATGTATTGAGAAATAAACAACTGACCACATTAAAAACAATATAGTTGCATTCAACGAGAAAAAGATATAGTTAAAAAAATTATATTTTTCCTTATCAATTACATCAAACGTGAGGTTGAAACTTAAAACAATTATAACCAGAATAATACCTTTAATTAAGTTTGCTATTGCTACTCTGTGAATGAGTTTATGAATTGGAAGTTTATTCCATTTGTTTTTATGAATAACAATTCTGAACAGATGAGTTAGGAAGATGCCAATCAATCCAGTGAGAGTTAAGCTAAGAATATAAACCGGTTTGAAATCTTTTTGTCCTGCGACAAAAATTGAATTTAATAAAACATAAGAGCCCCAGCCACTAATCTGACAAATCCAATAAACAGTGTTTCTATTTAATTTATTTTGTTTCATTATGAATTTATTCACATAATTTTAACTGACGGCTAAACTTAAATTTTTCTAAAGCTGAATAAACAAAAAAATCAATAAATGGTTATTAGGAATGATAAAAGGGAGAAGTCTAATTCTTTAACCATTTATCTAACCATTCTTTTCTGAGTTTATCAACCTCTTTTCTATGACTTTTAAGGAAATGGTCGCCACCTTCCAGCATCAACAATCTGAAATTTCTTTTTAACTCTAATAATTTGTACGATAAATCAATTGAGTCGTGAGGTAAGACTCTATCATCTGCATTTCCGTGAATTATTAAAAACGCTGTTTTTTCTGAAAGTTTTTCCGGGAAGTTAATTATTGAGCGGGATTTGCATCTATCGAAAAATTCTGCTGTATCATATTTACCCAATGTTTGCTCATATAATCTTCTCATAAATTTACTTTCAGAAGAATTGCAGCGAAGATTTGCGATTCCACCTAAAACTATGGCAGCTTTGAATATATCAGTTTTTGTTAAAGTAAGATACGTCATCATTCCCCCACGTGACCAACCCTCAATTCCCCAATTATTTTTATCTGCAAAAGGAATTTCTTCTGTTAATGGAATTAAATTTAGCACGTCATTTATATCATCTCCACCAAAATTATCGTGACCTTCGCCGCCGTCATTCCCCCGATATTGTGAGGCAAAAACACAATAACCCCAACTTGCGATCTGTCCGAAAATTCCTCTTGCATTGAATTTGTCAATTGCTCCAGCATTTCCAATTCCACCTCTGCACCAGATAACACAAGGATATTTTTCAACAGAATTATTTGGATAAGCTATGTAACCCTTAACTTTTAATCCGTCTGAAAGATAGGTGATTTTTTCGACAACTGATTTTTGAATTACTTCTTCACCCCACCCGCTTAAAATCATCCTCTCCTGTTGAGGGGAAAGTTGAATTAATTCTCTTTCGATAATCATTTTGTACTGATTTTGTTTAATCTGTTTAATGCATAATAATATTCATCAATAAGCCGTTTAAATAAAACTTCTACTGTTGGAATGTCTTTAATCAATCCGACTCCCTGCCCTGCTTCCATTGCTCCTTCAATTTCATCACCCTCAAAAATTCCCAATCTCTCTCGCTTTGAAGCTAATAATTCTCTGAGCTTTATTTCATCCCAACCTTCTCTTTCAGCTTTAACTGCTCGTTCTGCAAAATCATTTTTAATCATTCTCATCAAGCCAATTTTAGCAAAAGCAAGAACTGTATCATTATCCTTTGCTTCAAGAATTTTTCGCTTATAATTTTCGTGTGCAGAAGATTCAACAGTTGCTGCAAACCTAGTCCCGATCTGAACTCCGGAAGCACCAAGAGCCAATGCTGCAAGAATTCCTCTGCCATCTGCAATTCCACCAGCAGCAATTACGGGGATAGTAAGTGCATCAACCAACTGTGGAATTAAAGCAAATGTAGTAATCTGATCCGCTCCGTTATGTCCACCAGCCTCAACTCCTTCACCAACTACTGCGTCGCAACCTGCTTCCTGTGCTTTTAATGCAAATTTTATATTTGGAACAACGTGAATTAGTTTAACTCCATTTTCTTTCAACAGCTGAGAATATTTCTTCGGATGACCAGCAGAGGTAAAAACTATTTTTACTCCTTCTTCGACAGTGACTTTTACTAATTCATCAGCATCACCTCGTAGCAAAGGAATGTTTACTCCGAAAGGTTTTGAGGTTGCGTTTTTACATTTGATTATATGTTCTTTGAGTAAATCAGGTTTCATCGAACCAGAGCCAATTAAACCTAATCCGCCACAATTTGAAACTGCTGATGCTAATTTCCAACCTGACACCCAAACCATTCCAGCCTGAATGACTGGATATTCAATACCTAAGAGTTCTGTTATCTGTGTTTTCATAAAATTAGGAATTATGTTTAATTACAAATTGTTTTTAGAATAACTTGGTGCCTTAGTGACTTTGTGGCATAAACCTTTTTGCCACCAAAACCCAAAGACACGAAGAAGATTTAATATTTATTTCAAAAATAAACCTAATTAAAGATTATCAGATAAAAATTTATCTTATGAAACATAACCAGCTTAATATTAATTTCCCCTTTGATTTATTTAATTTGTTGAAGAAAACCATATAATGAAAAAAGTATTAATACTCGGTTCCACAGGTTCGATCGGGGTAAATTCTCTTAATGTAATAAGAGAACACCCTGAAAAGTTTGTCGTTGCAGGACTAACCGCAAACTCAAATATTGATTTGTTGGAAAAACAAATAAGAGAATTTAACCCAAAAGTTGTTTCTGTCCGGGATAAAAATAATGCAGAGGAATTAGCCAAAAGATTAGATAATTCAATTGAAATTTTATCAGGAGATGAAGGAATTTTAACAGCAGTACTAAATTCTGATTATGATATTTTGATCGGAGCGATGGTTGGATTTTCTGGATTGCTTCCAACTATTGAAGCCATTAAAAAAGGTAAAAGGATTGCTTTGGCAAATAAAGAAACTCTCGTTGTTGCAGGAGAAATTGTTACTGGTTTAGTGGCGGAATACAACGCTGAAATAATTCCGGTAGATTCAGAACATTCGGCAATTTATCAATGTTTAATTGGTGAAAATCTTAAAGAAGTTGAAAAGATTATCCTTACTGCTTCGGGTGGTCCTTTTCTGAATAAAGAAAAATCCTTTTTTGAAACTGCAACAGTAGCTGAAGCGCTGAATCATCCCAATTGGAAAATGGGAAATAAAATTACAATTGACTCTGCTACGATGATGAACAAAGGATTAGAAGTTATTGAGGCACACTGGCTATTTGGTTTGCCCGCTGAAAAAATTGAAGTAGTAATTCATCCGCAATCAATAATTCATTCTTTGGTTCAGTTTCAGGATGGTTCGATAAAAGCACAACTGGGCTTGCCGGATATGAAACTCCCAATTCAGTATGCTTTGAGCTTTCCTGAAAGATTCAATAATAGTTTTATACGCACAAAATTACCATCCATCCAATCCTTCACTTTTTTTGAACCTGACTTAAATAAGTTTGAATGTTTAAACTTAGCTTATCAGGCACTTAAAAACGGTGGTAATTCTCCCTGCATACTGAACGCTGCAAACGAGGTTGCTGTAGAAAAATTTCTGTCTGGTTTAATAAAATTTTCTGATATTTCTAAAATTATCAATGAAGCACTAAATAAAATTGAACACCAAACAAATCCAAATCTTGATGAAATAATCGAATGTGATAAAATCACAAGAGATTTTGTAAAAACAAATTTTTAGTTATCTTAAAAAAGAGGAGCACATTTTTTATGGACTATATTATTTATTTCGCTATAACCATAGGTATTTTAGTATTCATTCACGAATTTGGTCATTTTGCTGCGGCAAAATTATCAGGAATGCGTGCTGAAGTTTTTGCTATTGGTTTTGGTAAAAGATTATTCGGCTGGAACAGAAAAACAGGATTTTCTTTTGGAGAATTACCTAAAGATTTTGATGGCGAAGGAAATACAGATTACAGACTTTGTTTACTTCCTCTCGGTGGATATGTTAAAATTACAGGAATGGTGGATGAAAGTTTAGATACTAATAATCTTGCCTCAGAGCCACAGCCTTATGAATTCAGAGCTAAACCACTTTGGGCGAAAGTTTTTGTTATCACTGCCGGCGTTTTAATGAATCTGCTTCTCGCCTGGTTTATTTTCTGGGGTGGAAATTATTTTCAGGGCAAACCTTCTACTAAAACCACTACCATTGGATTTGTTGAAGAAAATTCAAAAGCTGATTCTCTCGGATTTAAACAAGGCGATAAAATTATTTCCGTAAATAGAAATAAGGTTGATAACTGGGAAGAACTCAGAACAGAAATCTTTATCAATACTCTTGGCGAAGACTTAACATTAAAGATTGAACGAGATAATTCTATTATTGAATTGAATATTCCGCGTAAAAATATTCCTGAAGATGAAACTAAAGGATTATTTTTAATTCCGGAAGGTGTAAGACCTGCTATTGGCGAAGTAATGAAAGATTCTCCGGCTGAAAAAGCGGGTTTCAAAGCAAATGATATATTTCTATCCGTAAATGATAAACCTGTTTTTATACCCAAAGATGTATCTGAAATTATTTCATCCAATAAAGAAAAAAACATAGATATAACTGTTCTTCGGGATAAAGATACTGTTTTAATTTCTGTTACTCCAGATGCTGAAGGGAAAATCGGAGTGGCTTTATCAGCATCTTTCACTGGCGAAGTTGAATATATTACTTACGGATTTTTCGAATCATTTTATTATGGATGGTTGGACATTGTAAGAATGACCAACCTGACATTCAATATGCTGGGAAAAGTTTTCAGTGGAAATGTTGAATTCAAAAAGGCATTTGGCGGTCCGATAAAAATTGCACAGTTTGCTGCAAAGTCTGCAGATAGCGGTTTTTCGAGTTTTCTTTATTTCTTAGCATTACTTAGTCTGAGTTTAGCAATACTTAACATTATGCCATTTCCTGTTTTGGATGGCGGTCATTTAGTAATGATACTAATTGAAGGAATAATAAAAAGGGAAATCCCAATAAAAATCAAATTAGGAATTCAAAAAGTCGGAATGGCTTTACTTTTATTGCTTATGGCTTTTATTCTTTACAATGACATACTTTCATTGAAATTATGGTAGAAGATTTTTCAGTTAGATAAGGTTAATTTTTATGTTCAAAGTAGTTTTAATTAAAGGTGATGGAATTGGTCCTGAAATCTCTGATGCAGTTGTTGAAATTTTTGAGGCTGCAAAAGTTCCTATTCGATGGATAGAAAAGCAGGCAGGATTAAATGCGATTGACTTGGCACCGAACGGAATTCCGGAAGAAACGCTCGAGGCAATAAAAAATTATCAGGTCGCATTGAAAGGACCTACAACAACTCCTGTTGGATCAGGACATAAGTCCGTTAATGTAACCCTGAGAAAATCTCTTGAATTATATGCAAATGTACGCCCGGCAAAATCCTTACCAGGTGTCAGGACAAGATTTGATAATGTTGATTTAATTATAATCCGTGAAAATATTGAAGATACTTACGGCGGAATTGAACATCATCAAACTGCTGATGTTGCTCAGTGCTTAAAATTGATAACCCGCCCCGGCTCTATCAGAATTGCCAAATATGCTTTTGAAATGGCAAAGCTTTACGGCAGGAAAAAAGTTATTGCAGTTCATAAAGCTAATATTCACAAAATAACTGACGGACTATTTCTTAAATGCTTTTATGAAGTTGCACAGGATTATCCTGAAATTCAGGCTTCAGATTTAATAGTTGATAACACCTGTATGCAATTGGTTGTTCACCCTGAAAGATTTGATGTGATGGTTCTGCCAAATCTCTATGGAGACATTGTTAGTGATTTGTGTGCTGGTTTAGTCGGAGGATTAGGAGTTGCACCCGGTGGAAACATCGGTGACTCAGTTGCCATCTTTGAAGCGGTTCATGGCTCTGCTCCAGATATTGCTGGACAAGGAATTGCAAATCCAACCGCTCTCTTACTTTCTTCATTTCAGATGTTACAACATATTGGACTTCACAAAACAAAATTGCGAATTGAAAATGCGTTGATTCAGACACTTAAAGACGGAATAGGCACAAGAGATTTAGGAGGGAAAGCCAATACCAAGGAATTTGTTTCTGCAATTATTTCAAGATTAGAATCTCCTTCTGAAAATGAATTTGTTGAACCTCAGCCGCTAAGAATCAAAAGTGAATTGTTGAAAACTCATAAAGATGTTGTTGAAGATTGTCACGGAGTTGATATCTTTGTCGAAAATCCTGCCGGCATTCCCAAAATGCCCGAGCAGGTTGGAAAACTAAAGTTGAAAATGATTTCAAACAGAGGCACAAAAGTCTATCCCGGACCTCAACCAAATATCTGGTTAGTTGATCATCATAGATGCAGATATGTTGCGGTAAACGAAAATGGCGATTATATAAATATTGGTGACGATGAGATATTTAATTTAATCAGAGAAGTCTCTGCTTACGGAATTAAATGGATGCACGTAGAAAAACTTCAATTATTTGATGGCGAACCTGGTTATTCAAAGGCACAGGGAGAATAGCAGATAGTTAGTAGTTGGTGGTAGGTAGTAGGTAGTGGGTAGGAATTTAATTTATAACGTTAAATAGAATTTTAAAATCACTGAATTTTTCAGGAGAAATAAAAATGAAAAACTATTTTTTCATCATAATCTTCACATTAATATTAATTTCTTGCGGTAAAAAGGAAGAAAAATTTGAAGCTTTCAATGCAGAAGCCTTTGCTTATGATTTAGATAATTATTGGGAAGTGAATATTACCACCAGAGTTAAGGGAGTTTCTGAAATTAAAGATGAGAAAACAAACGAATATCTTTATGAGTTATCTTTCACAATTGATTTGGTTCATCCGGATAGTACAATTGAGAAAAACAAATTTTCATTTTCACATTCTCAAAAAAGTAATGAAAAATTAAAGGATGTAGGACTGGAAGCGCAATTTGAACTTGATTCAACTTATAAAGAAGGTAATTATAAAATTATCTTTAATATCAGTGATGCGCATTCAAAAAATAGCACTTCATTTGAAAAAGAATTAGTCCTTTCAAAGTAGTTTTAGTCTATAAAATACTGTGGTGGAATTAATTTCCTACCCATATATCCGGCATCAATATCGTGATAATATAAAATATCTTCTTCATCACTTCGCCAGCATAAATAGACTTCTTTATTATCAATAACGGATGGGAAATCAACTAATCCGATTGAAAAATTGACATCCTTAAAGAAACAACCAATTTCTTCCAATTCTTTTAAGAAAGAATTCACTTCATTTATAAGTTTAATAAACTGCGGATCATTCTGTACATCGCCTTCGGATTCTTCTGCAAGAAGTTTTATTTCTTTAGCAGTTGACAAAATATCTTTGACTATTTTCTTGACTAAAGGCAATGTCTTTTTTGCTTCACTGGGTGTAAAATATTTTATTTCTGTGCTCATTCTCTCTTCTATTTTATATAAATTAAATAAAAAGTGAATAAAAAAAGTTCAAAATCTGATTGTTCGAAAATCTATATTTGCACAAAAATTAACAGGTAAAAATTACGGTATTTATATGAATAATAATTTAATTACTAGAGAAAAGCTTTTCTCGGCTTTTAGTTACTTAGAGTTCAAAGAATATTCCGAGAAAATTGTGGACGCCTTAAAGTCTGCCGAACTTAATGAAGAAGAGAAATCACTTTTAGAGTATAGAAAACTTAATCTTGCAAGAATAAATCGGGTTGAAAAAACTTATGAGCCATCTGATAACATTAAAAACATAATCTCTGGAATTGAGAAACAAATCTGGATGGTAATTACAGAAGATTGGTGTGGAGATTCTGCTCAAAACTTACCAGCTATTGCAAAGATTGCTTCACTTAATGATAACATCACTCTTAAAATTGTTTTGAGAGATAAGAATCTTGATTTGATGGATTTATATTTAACTGACGGTAAGAGAAGTATTCCAAAACTTATAGCATTAGATGAAGAACACAATGAAATTTTTATTTGGGGTCCTCGCCCTCAAAAGGCACAGGAATATTTCGATAATTTAAAGAACAAAGGTTTAGTAAAAGAAGAAATTATAAAAGAAATTCATTCCTGGTATGCTAATGATAAATGTCAGTCTTTGGAAAGTGAATTTATTAAATTATTATCAAACAGATAAAAATTTGTGATAATTATTTTTAAGAATATTCATTAGTTTGCGAAAAAAAATTAAGTTCTTATTTGTATCATAATATCAAGGTAACTTTATGAAAAAATCATTACTCAACTACTCTTTAATTATTCTTCTCTTTTTAACCTCTCTTGGTCTTGCTCAAAATTCAACAGTTCAGCAAGTAATCAATTCTGTAAATCAGGATTCATTGATGTATTTTGTTAGAGAGCTTTCCGGCAATGTTCAGACTGTTGTTAACGGACAGAATGTTACTATTGTATCACGTCATAAAAATAATGCTGCAAATGAATTAGCTAAAGATTATATAAAGCAAAAACTGCAGTCGTATGGATTAAATGTTACAATTCAGAATTTTAGTTCAACCGGGAATAATGTATTAGGAACTAAAACTGGTACTTTATATCCGAACAAAAAATTTATCATCTGTGCGCACTATGATAATATGCCTTCTGGTTCACTTGCTCCGGGAGCAGATGATAATGCCAGCGGAACCGCAGCAGTAATTGAAGCTGCAAGAGTTTTGTCTCAATATTCTTTCCCGTACACTTTAGTTTTTGCTCTTTGGGATGAAGAAGAACAAGGATTAGTTGGAGCAAATTACTACGCAACTCAGGCAAGAAATGCTAACGATTCTATCTTAGGTGTAATAAATATGGATATGATTGCTTACGATACAAATAACGATGGAAAAGCAGAAATTCACAATCGTGCAGTTGCAAATAGTGTTGAACTTTACCAAAAAATGGTAGAAGTAAATTCAACCTATGAAATAAATCTCAGTATCATTAATAAAAATCCTGGAAGTACTTACAGTGATCATGCAGCTTTTTGGACAAAAAATTATGGAGCAATTCTTCTGATTGAAGATAACAATGATTTTAATGCTTATTATCATACAGTGAATGATCTGATACAATATTTTAATGTTCCGTATTTTGTAAAATCAGCCAAACTTGCAATTGGTACTTTTACAACTTTAGCAATGAATCTCAATATGCAGATTGAGCATCAACAAATAGCATCCACCAACGTATCTGCACCGATCACTACAACTGCCCAAATTATAACAGGATTTCAGATAGGAACCGGAATAACTGCTCCAAGACTTTATTACAGGACAAAAACAGGAACTGGTAATTTCACTAACTTTGTTCCGGTTGTAGGGACAAATTCTTCCGGCAACAATTACTCTTTCACTATTCCTCAATTACCATTGGGAACTATTGTACAATATTACATCGCAGCTCAGGATATCAATTCCACAATGATAATAACTTTACCTCAGGGTGGAAGTGGTTATAATCCTCCGGGGAATGTTCCTCCATCAAATTTATTTCAATTCTATGTTGCTGAGAAAACCTTGGCTATTGATGATAATGCAAGTAATTTGAATAATTGGACTTCCAGCGGACAATGGGCAACAACAACTACTAAGTTTGTTTCATCTCCTTCTTCTTTTACTGACTCACCCGGCGGAAATTACGCAAACAATACCACTGCAACTTTAACCTTTAACAACAACATTGATTTGACCGGTGCATTAGGTGCTGAACTCGAATTTGCAACACAATGGGATATTGAAACAGATTGGGATTACGGTCAAATTCTAATTTCCACAAATAATGGTTCCACCTGGACTCCCCTTGCTGGTCTATATACCAATCTGGGAACTGGTTCATTTCAACCAAACGGACAACCTCTTTACGATGGCACTCAAACAACATGGGTAAATGAAACAATAAATCTTAGCTCATACATTGGACAAAATGTTAAATTCAGATTTTTACTTCGTTCTGATGGAAGTGTTAATAAAGATGGTTGGTACGTTGATGATATAAAACTCTCGATATACAGTTCCATTGTTCCTGTTGAATTAGTCTCTTTCTCTGCTTTTGTGAATGATGATGAAGTCACTTTAAGTTGGAAAACAGCAACTGAGTTAAATAATAAAGGTTTTGAGATTGAGAGAGCTCAAAAAACGAGTTCTTCTAATCCGAATTGGATTAAAGTTGGATTTGTAAACGGAAATGGCACTACAACAGAGCAACAAGATTACTTTTTTACTGATAAAAAATTAGATGCTGCTACTTATTTGTACAGATTAAAACAAATTGATTTCGATGGGTCTTTTATTTACAGTCAGGAAATTGAAGTTGATATTATTTCTCCACTTGTTTTTGAATTAAGTCAGAATTTCCCTAATCCTTTCAATCCGGCTACGGTAATTAAATATCAATTGCCAATAGATGGATTTGTGACATTAAAAGTATATGATGTCCTTGGCAGTGAAATAAAAACTTTAGTTAATGAATTCAAAAATTCTGGCTATTATGAAGTAGAATTTAATGCATCAAATATTCCAAGCGGTGTTTATTTTTATAAAATTCAGACAGAAAATTTCAGTGCTGTTAAAAAGATGATTTTAGCCAGATAGAATTATTCGAGGGACTGTCAGAAAAGTTTTATTTTATCAACCTATCCGGATTTGCACGGATGAGCTCCTACTTACAGTACTTGATCTCAAATTTTATATTAAGCCCCGAAAATATTCGGGGCATAATATTATTTATAGGACAGCCCAGCCTATTATTTAATACTACCTTTTCTTCTTAAACTTACTATTTGGGAAAATCTAACCAAAAAACAAATTATTCCTCTCTTTGATATATTTTTGAACAAATAAAAATGAGATTGTAATTGCACCACGATATTTTAAAGATACTAATTCAGTTGTTATTTCTATTAGTAAGTGCCAGAATATTGGGTGAAATTTCTTTAAAGTTTGGTCAACCGGCGGTTGTTGGGGAAATTCTTGCTGGAATAATTCTCGGTCCTAGTTTGCTGGGTAATTTCAATTTCATTGCTCCATTATTTGATCTGTATTCATATCCCTCTGTGATGCTGGAGGTAATTTCACTCATTGGTGCGTTGATGTTACTTTTCATTACAGGATACGAAATAGATTTAGGATTAATTAAGCACCACTCAAAAAGTGCAAGTTCAACTGCTCTTGGTGGTTTGCTTAT
>CALEBT010000015.1 GCA_937942875.1 uncultured Ignavibacterium sp.
GAAATTAACAATGAACTGAAAAAAGGAGCGGATAGTCAGCAAACCTTCTTAAGATTTCAACATATTTTCGGAAAGTTTGCTGCTTATATGCTTGGTTTGGCTTCTAAGAGTGGTAATATGGTTGAAATTTATAAAGCAACTGCAAAATTCCTCGAAAGAAGACAAGAATTTAAAAAGAATTTAAAAAGTGCTTTAATTACGCCTTTAGTTACTTTATTCGTTCTTTTTTTAGCAGTTTTATTCTATGTGGGCTATATTTTTCCTGAAACGGCTCGATTATTTGTTAGATTTGGCGTTGAATTGCCACCAATGACTGCAGCTACTCTTAAAATAAGCGATTTTTTAGTTGAAAATCCTTATTTAATTGTTGCTTTAATTCTCGGTCCGCCAATTGCAGTTATTCAGTTCGGCAGGACCAAAAAGGGAAGGTATTTGTTAGATAAATGGATGCTTAAAATTCCTATAATGGGTTCACTTATTCATAAAACACTTATTGAAGTTTTTTGCAGAGTGTTTTATACACTATATAGTGGTTCTGCTGAAAGTATTGAACCAATCAGAATTGCTGCAGAAGCAACTGGCAATAAGTATTTTGAAGATAGAATAAAAAATGTTGCTATTCCATTGATGATTAAAAAGGGGATTGGAGTAACGGATGCATTTGAAGCTTCCGGGGTTTTTACAGAAACAGCTATTGCAAGATTTCATAGCGGAGAAGAATCAGGAACTATTAAAAATACGTCTCTGCAACTTGCAAATTACTATGAAACAGAAACAGTTTTCAGATTAAAAAATATAATTGAAATCATTCAGGTGGCAATTGCAATGATTATTATGATAGTTATGATAGCTTTAACTATTGTCTCTGCTGAAACTGCAACTGTAAGACCTAAAACCCCAACTATGGGTAATTTAATAACAAATGTTAGTGATTTAGTATGAGTTTTGAAAATCTTGAAATGACCGATAAAATCGGTTATATACTGTATAAAAAAGGCATTGTTGATGCTCAAACACTTGAAAGAGCTTTAAATAGTAAGATTCAGGACTTTAATAAAAACAGAAGAAATTTAGCTCAGATTTTAGTGCAGGATTATGGTTTTGATCACGATTCGATATTTAAAGAAGTTGCTACTCTCTATGCGTTTCGTGAGTTTTCAGACAGAGTTGAAGAAATTCCTGAGAAGATTCTTGAGTTTATTAAGACAATAATTAATAACGCTGATTCTGAAATAAAAAATCTGATGCTTGATAATTCAATTATTCCTTACAAGTTTGATGAAAAAAACAAAGATAAATTATTATTTTTCGCTATTGACCCAACAAATAAACTAATTCCCAAAATTGCTTTCGGACTTGGCTCTAAAAAGTATGAAGTCGTTTTTATCAGAAAAAAAGATTATGAAAAGTTATTTAAACTTATCATAACTCCTGAAAACGAATATTTAAAGGCTCTTCAATCAAGCAGCGAAGAATTAAATATAGATGTAAGAGAGGACTCATCATTAGATGAACAGGAATTAGATGCAGAGATAAATAAAAGTGCTTTAATTAATCTTATTGAAGCGGCTTTAATTGAAGGTGTAAGAAAAGGTGCAAGTGATATTCACTTTGTTCCTCGCGCAGGTAACAAAACTGAAATAATGATGAGAATTGACGGCATATTACAAACCTGGCACGTTCAGGAAAATACTTTGCCTGAAGCAGTAGCTGCTGTTGTCAAAGACCGCTCGAAAGGTATGGACCGTTTTGAAAGAGAAATGGCTCAGGATGGATTTATTCAAAGAGAGATTGACAAACATATTATTCGTTATCGTGTTTCAGTGCTGCCTATGGTTGGTACTGAATTAAAGAATAAGTTTGAAAGTATTGTAATTAGAATTCTTGATGACAGAAAAGTAATTAAAGACTTAGACAAACTTGGTTTGATCGGATATGCTAAAGATGCATTTGTTAAAGCAATAAATGAACCTCAGGGTATGGTAATTTTAACAGGTCCAACCGGTAGTGGAAAAAGCACTACTTTAGTTGCCGCATTGTATCAGGTTATCTCTCCCGAAGTCAATGTTCTCACTGTTGAAGATCCCGTTGAATATGTCATTGAAGGAGCAAGGCAATTGAAAATTGGTTTCAAAATGAATTTTGAACAAGCTATTCGATCAATTTTAAGACACGATCCGGATATTGTACTTGTTGGTGAGATGCGAGATAAAGAAACTGCAGAAACTGCTATCAAGTTAGCTAATACTGGTCACTTAACTTTTTCAACATTGCACACTAATGACGCTCCAAGTGCTGTTTCCCGACTTTATAAAATGGGAATTGAACCATTCTTAATTGCTTATGCCATTAATTTAATTGTAGCACAAAGATTGATAAGAAAACTTTGTGATAAGTGTAAACAAAAAGTCAATGAAATTGATGATGGATTAATAAAAGCTTTGGGAATTGATAAAAACGAGTGGAAGAAATATACAATTTATAAAGCCGTTGGATGTAATGATTGCAATAATACTGGATATAAGGGAAGACTTGCAATTCACGAAGCTCTTTATTTCACAAAAGAAATAAGACAAATAATTGTAAGCTCAGGTATTGAAGTTGACGAAGAAAGAATAAGACAACAATCTAAGAAAGATGGAACATTAAATCTCAGAGAATCTGGTTTAGAGAAAGTTAAACAAGGTTTAACTTCTTTTGAAGAAGTAATCGCAAATACATCAGAACAATAATAATTGAAATGATAGAAACAACAAAAAATATTCTTAAAAATTTCTGCGATAGCATTCCAAGAAGCATTTTTGGCTCTGAACGGGTTCATTTTATATTAAATAATATTTCGGGTCTGGCTGAAAATGATAAAATAACTATTCGAGAGACTTTTAATAGTTTTCTCAGTTATATGCTGAAATATGAAGCATCAGATATTGAATTAGGAGGTCACGGAAATGGTGGCTACATTTGGTTAAGAATACACGGAATTAAAAAGAGAGCAAATGAATTACCACAGTTTACTAATGATGAATCTGCTGCTTTAATAGCTTCATTGTTGTCAGAGAATCAAAAGAAATTTTTATGGGATAATAAGAATCTCGATTTTAGCTACAGCTTTGATGATGAAAAGAATAAATTGTCAAACAGATTTCGTTCTGATGCTTTTTTTGATCTTGATACTTTGTCTCTTAATATGAGAGCAATAAATCAATTTATCAGACCTATTGAGTCTTTAGAATTTCATCCCAATGCAATAAGAACTATGAGCCATTCCTATATAAAATTCGGGCTTTCTCTAATTACTGGAATTACTGGCTCAGGTAAGTCATCCACTTTAGATTCAATAGTAGATTATCACAATAAGTTTGATCCTTGCCATATTATTATTATTGCATCTCCTGTAGAGTTTGTTCATAAATCGAATGTATCTCTTATAAAGCATAGAGAAGTTGGGAGAGATGTATTGTCTTTTAAGGAGGGAATTATTCAATCATTAAGACAAGATCCTGATATAATAATTGTTGGTGAAATGAGAGATCCCGAAACAATTATGGCTGCATTGGAAGTAACAGATACAGGACATAAAGTTTTCTCTACACTTCATACATCTTCAGCAGTTGAGTCTATTGATAGAATAATTGCAGAAGTTCATCCAAGTGAACAAGAGAGAGTTCGCAACAGGCTTGCAGATGTTTTAATTTCTGTTGTCTCACAAAAGCTTGTTCCAAGTTTAGATGGTAAAAGAGTTCTTGCGAAAGAAGTTCTTATCGTTACTCCCAGTGTAAGAGCAGCAATCAAAAATAATAATACCAGTGAAATTTATATGATGATAAATCAAGGGGCTCCGCAAGGAATGATTACTCTTGAGCAGGATTTAAAGAGATTATATTTGGAAAGAAAAATTAGTTTTGAAACTGCAGTTTCTTATGCAAATAATAAAACAAGAATCAATCAAATTTTGGCAGCATAAAGATGAAACCAATTGTATTTTTATTTTGTGAGGGAACTGAAGCTAAACTTGCCGTTGTGGATAGGGATAAAAAAGGAGTAATCAGTGTATTAGGTATAAGTACATCTTTTGTTGAAAAATCAATTAACAATATTAGCTCAATTCCTTCTTTACCAAATACTGAAGTTGGAGTTGAATTTGAAGGATCTTCATATGAAACTGTTGAAGTTGTAAATGATGATAATAATAATGTTAAAATAATTTCACTTGCCTCGGCTATTTTACAGTCTGGATCAAAAAAAGTTGAATTCGTTCCTATTCTTACAGAACCAAATCTGATTTACCATATTTATGAAGGAGATATTTATGAGAAGAAGCAGGATAATCTGAATACTCTTCGTGAAGAAGTTTCTAAATCCAGGAACATTGTAGCTCAAAAAGGCTCTATTGACTATGTTGATATGGCAGATGATCGTCTTTTAGCAACTATAATAGATGGTCCTGTTGAATGTTTACCCTTAATTAATGCATTATCAAATTATGTCGGTAAAGATCAGCCCAAGATAATTGTTCTGAAAAGTGCAGAAATCTCTTTAGCATATTATGTGTCAAAAATTAAAAAATATAAGATAGATGAATATTCTATTATTGTTTACGTTGGAAAAGAATACAGCAAACTTATTTTCCTAAAAGATGGTCAGATAACTCATATTGGTTCAACTCTGGATGTTGGTACAAATAATATTCATACCTATGATGTATATTTCTCAAAAATTCTCCTGGAAATGGAAACAGGAAATATCCCTGTAATCAATAATATTGTTGTCTGCGGCGAAGACATTTCAGAAAATCTGATACTTTCATTTTATGGTACTTTCCCCGAAGCAGAAATTAGCAGATTAGATTTTGATTTATTTAATTTATCTAAATTAAATGAAACGGATCGGGCTTTAATTTCTTCTTATTCAATTCCTCTTTCTGCTGCAATAGATTATTACGATAATCTTGATAAAAAGTATTCTGGAATAAATTTATTACCTAAGCAGATTATTGAAGAAAGAAAATTCTTCCAGTTCTCCTGGCATAGTCTTGCAATTTTACCTTTACTTTTTATTGTGACAGTCTATTTTACTGTAAAAATTTTAGAGAGAAGAAATGAATTAGACTTAATTTCTAAACAAATAATTGAAAAAGAAGAAATTATTAAAAATAATCAAGCAATTATTGAACAAATACAAATATTGGAAAACAGAATTGCAAGTTTTGGTGTTATTACATCTAAATTAGATACTTTGGCTGTTGGTAGAGGTTTATTGACAACTGTTGCTGATAGAATTTCTGAATTCACTGCTTCAAAAAAAAATCTATGGTTGACAAAAATTGTATGGAATGATGGAAAGCAATTTGATATTGAAGGATTTAGTACTTCAAGGAATTCTATTACAGATTTTGTAAATACTATTCAAGGTAGTGCTTTAAAGAATATTATCAGCGAATTATTAAGAGACAAAAGAATTTATCGTTTCAATTTAACAATAGATATTTCTAACTATTTAATAAATAATGAATAAAAAATTAAGAAGTACTTTAATACTATTAACTCTTCTTATGCTGATTCTTGCAGTTTCAGTAACTTATTATACTTTTTTCCTTGGAAAAGATTTGGATCAAAAGAAAAAGAAACTTAATGAGCTCAGTGAACAAATTATTGATGAAGCAGATTTGAATCTGAGATTAGAAACATTACAAAAAAAATCTTTAGAAATTGACTCAATCTTATCTAATAAAAGATTTTTTGTCTATTCTGAATTATCCCCTGTTTCATTTTTTCAGTTTACTAATAAGCTTGCACAATCTTTTTCCTCCGAGTCGCAGGTTAATGTTGAATATATAGATCAAAAATCAGAAGGGGAATTTCAAACATATAACTACAAAGTTGGTGGATATGGTTTATTTGATGAGGTGTTTGGTTTCTTCAGAGCTATTGAAAAAAGTAAATCTTTGAAAAAGATTAATTCGTTTTCAATTGGTACTACTGTTCAGGTTGATAAAAAAGGTGTGCCAATTTATTATACAAATTTTGATTGTGAAGTTAAATCATATTTTACCGGTGATAAAAATTTTGCTCCTTCAAAGCCATTGGTTGACAGCATAGACAGAAAATATTTATATAATTTCCTATATCCTGTTATTCGGGCAGAAATACCACCCAATATTTATGATCTTTTAGATGTTCAGGATGCAAGATTATTAGCTTTATTACCAGATGGAGCGTTTATTGCAGATAATAAAGGAAATACTTTTTTATTATCTGAAGGTGAGGAAGTTTATTTAGGTTATCTTACAAAAATTGATTATAAGAATAATTTAGTGAGTTTTGTCCTGAATAAAGGTGGTATTATTGAAAAGATAAATTTATTCTTAGAAACAAATGATTCAATTAAGAATAAGAAAGAGAAGTAAAATGAAAACATTTAAATTTTTAATACTAATTCTCTTTAGTCTGAGTTTTGTCTTAATAGCTCAAAAAAAGGTTGAAGATCAATTCAAAACATATAGAAATCCTGATGAGCTAATTACATTATCAGAATCCATTCCTTTCAATAAAGCAGTTGAATTACTAAGTCGTATCAGTGAAAGTGTTACAGGAAGAAAAATAGTTAGTATGGTAAATCTTGAGGAGCCAATTGGAATTCAATTAGACCTCATACCCTACGAGAAAGCGCTAACTATAATAACTCAATTTAAAGGACTTATTTATGAAGAAAGACCAGATGTAATAGTTATTAAAAAATCTTCCGAAAGTGATATTAAAAGTTTACCTGAATATGTTTCATTCGATACTCGAGAGGTTAAAATATCAGCTCTGTTCTTTGAAATGGACATCGGTGAATCAAAAAGAAAAGGAATTGATTGGAAATTTTTGCTTTCGGGGGAAGGATTTACAATTAGCCCGAATTTACTAACTCAGAGTAAAACTGAATCTCAAACTGGAAGTTCAACTCAACCTGCTCAGTTTGATATCGAGGGAACAAGAATTTACACTTCGGGTGATTTAAAAGTAGATGCTTCAGCTATTTTTAGAATGTTTGAAGAAGAAAATCTCGGAGAAATAATCGCTAATCCCTCTATTTCTGTCAGAGATAGAAATCAGGGAAAAATTCAAGTTGGTTCTGATTTTTCTGTTAGGACAAAAGATTTTGCAGGTAATACTATCGAAAAATTTTTTCCAACAGGAACTATTATAGAAGTAACCCCTTTCGTTTTTAATGAAGACAATATTGATTACATTCTCTTGAAAATCAAAGTCGAAAGAAGTTCTTTTAATACTAGTGAACTGACAACTGAAATCAGAAAAACCAGTGCTGAAACTCAGGTAATTCTCTTAAATGGAGAAGAAACAGTTATAGGAGGTTTATTTGTTACCGAAGAAGCAAAAGTAAGAAATGGTATTCCTATACTAAAAGATTTACCGTGGTGGGTTTTTGGGATCAGGTATCTTACTGGAAGTGACGAGATAGTTCAAAGGAAAAAAGAATTGGTAATTCTACTTAAAGCTGAATTATTGGAAAGTCTGGATTCAAGATCTCAATTTCCTCAAATAGGAAGTCCTTTAAAACAAGAGATTATCAAACGTAATAATATTCTTAAAGATGCTCAAAATGAAAGAAAGAATTCTTCATCGGAGGTAAAATGATGTCACTTGAAAAAATACTTGTAGTAGATGACGATATTAATCTGTGCAGAATTTTAGCAGAAGAATTATCTGATGTTGGTTATCAGACGCATTACATTACGGGCGGAAGTGAAGCATTAGAATATTTAAAGAACAATTCTGTTGATTTATTATTGCTCGATTTAAATATGCCTGACGTTGATGGTTTTGACGTGTTGCAAGAACTCGCTAAAAGAGAAACAAAACCAAAAGTTATTGTTCTGACTGCTTATGCCGACGTTAAAAGTGCAATTGAATCTGCTAAATTGGGTGCAAACGATTTTTTAAGTAAACCTTATGATTTTGATGAATTATTGATTACAATTCGAAAAGTTATTCAAAGTGATTAGATGTTATGAACTATGAAAATAAATTATCGAATTGTAATTATTAATTTTATTGTAGTCTTATTAGTTTTACCGGCAACAGCAATTCTTTACTACTCAATTTTATCTGATTCTCTCATTTCACTACAAAAAAAGAATTTGAGTGTATCATTAAATAATTTTATAAACACTATTCAAAATTACAGTCAACAACTCGACAATTCTTTTTACCAGTTTTATAGAATGTCTAACGTTTTCAACAACAAAGATCCAAACAAACTCGATTTTATATTTTTATCAGAAGGTGGGATTCTAAAACCAATTTTTGTCTCAGAAGAACTCAGGCTGCCAACTGAGCAATTGAGTATTAGCCGATTAAAATCCTCTTTCAGTAATTTATATGTAAAGAAGGCATCAATTGAGGATAAAACATTTTATTATGGAAGAATAATAGACTTAAATTTTCTCAATTCAGTATCACAAAAGATTAATGCAGATGTCGTACTTCTTTCTGATAAAGTTATTATTGATGTTTCAAACCCTCAGTTAAATCAGGAACTATTTTTTGTTCTCTTTAATGCTGTAAGGGAACTTTATAACGATAACAATTATAATATTTTTTCTGAAGAAAGCAACTCGGCTAATATTTTAGCTACACTTTACAGACCATATGACATAGATAATTCAGCCAGCAGCTTATCATTTTTAGTATTTAATAAGTTGGAAGAATATTCTCAGTTAAAAGATAGCTTAAAAAATATTCTTATATTGATAGGAATATCTGGAATAATCGTTTCAGTTTTATTGTCTTATTTATTTACTATTAGGATTAGAAAACAAATCAATCAACTATCATCAGCAACAATGTCAATCAGGGAAGGAGATTTTAATGTTAAAGTAAGTGTCAAAGGAAATGATGAACTTACTCATCTCGGTGATACATTCAATCTGATGGTTGATAAATTGAGAAAAAATCAAAAAATATTAAGTGATTATTCGGATTTTATTACTTTATTAAATCAAAAGTCGTCTTTGAAAGAAATTGCAGAAGTTGCATTGAATAAAATTATATCAACTTGTAATTTTTCTATTGGAGCAATTTATATTGTTGAAGATAATAATAAGATAGAAATAATTTCATCTCAAGGAATAAATATAGATTCACATTCGTTAAATGATAAGACTTTACTCTATCAGGTTATTGAAAAGAAAAAGAAAGTAGTGTTAAATTTTGATTCAAATATTCCATCAATTAAAACTGGAATTCTTGATATTAAATTAAATCATCTAATAATTCAACCGATAATTTATTCTGAAAAAGTTGTTGCAATTCTTGAACTTGTCTCACAATATCCACTTAATGAAGATATAATTGATTATTTGGATAAAATTCAGGAACAACTTGCAATCGGACTTATAAATGCAAAATCTGTTTTACAACTTGAAAATTTTGTGATTGAACTCAAAAAACTGAATGAAGAGTTAAAAAGCAGAAATCTTCAAATAGTTGAACAGAATGAAATGCTGATTAAACTATCTGAAGCACTTCAGAATCAAGCGAAAGAACTTTCCATACAAAAGGAAAGAGCAGAAGAATCTGCAAAATTGAAGTCGCAATTTTTAGCAAGAGTATCACATGAACTGAAAACTCCTTTAAATTCTATTATTGGATTAACCGATCTTATAATTGCCAAATCTGATCTGCATCAAAAGGATAAAGAAAGGTTAAAAGTAATTCAAAGAAGTGGCAAAAGATTAATTGACTTGATAAATAATCTTTTAGATTATTCGCAAATTGAGTCCGGTAAACTAAAACCGGAGTATTCAGAATTTTCCTTAAATGAATTTTTGAATGAAATAGTATATGAAATGGAACCACTGGTAATCCAGAAGAAACTTAAATTACTAGTAAATAAAAAATATGATAGTGATCTAAGAATCTATTCAGATAAAGAGAAGCTATTCCAAGTTTTCATAAACCTTATCGGTAATGCTATTAAATTCACGGAAGAAGGTTTTGTTGAATTTACAATTATTAAAGAAGACACTGATTATATTAAATTTATTATATCAGACACTGGTATCGGAATCGCAGATTCTAAAAAGGATATTATATTCGAGGAGTTCAGGCAGGCTGATGGCTCCTCCTCAAGGAAGTTTGGTGGTACGGGTTTGGGACTTTCCATTTCAAAAAAAATAGTTGAGCTACTTGGTGGTAATATATGGTTTGAGAGTAAATTAAATGTTGGAACAAAATTCTACGTTCAAATTCCTTTAAAAAGTTCATCATCTTCTGTTAAATCAATATCAGATCCTAAAAATATTTTGAACTCTGATAAAATTAGTAATAATCTTGTTTTAGTAGTTGATGATGATTCTGATTCCTTGTTC
>CALEBT010000016.1 GCA_937942875.1 uncultured Ignavibacterium sp.
TAATTTGAAACTTTGAACATCGCCTATATACAAACATCCGTTGTCTGATAAATAATCGACGGCTTTATTAATGACTTTTAACAGATGCTGTTGACTGGGGAAATATTGCGTTACCGAATTTAATATTACGGTATCAAAAAACTTTTTATCGAATGGCAGGTCATCATCTGCTTTTGCAACAAATAATTTTACCGGCGGAAAATCCCTTTGCTTACTTAATTGATCCTCAAGTACTCTTATAGATGATTCCGCAAAATCACTTGCAGCTATAAAAATGCAATAAGGAGCAATTTGCATAATTAACTGTCCACCGCCACAACCTATTTCAAGCAACCTCATAGGTTTTAAATTCATAATTCTCTCAACAGTCTGGTTCAACCATTCATTATAAGCTTTATTCAGCAGTTCTTCTTCTTTTGTCAATTGGTTTAATACAGTCCTATCAAGATTAAAATTTTCAAGACCTGACTTCAATTCAAATTCATTTCTTGCAGAATCATAAAGGAATTTCCACTTTTCAAGCCATTTCTGTATTAAAATATTTTCATATTTGCTAAGTTTGGCTTCGTTAAAATCCAGTATGCAATATGCAACTATTTTCTTATCAGCATCTGATTCTTTTACTACTACTGCGCAGTCTTTAACAGATTCATTTTTCTTAATCACATTTTCGATTTCTTCAAGCTCTATCCTGTATCCTCTTATCTTCACCTGACTGTCAATTCTTCCAAGAAATTCAACCTGCATTTTTGAATTCAATTTGACTAAATCACCTGTCCGGTAAACTTTTGTTTTCTTTTCTTTATCAAATGGGTTAGGAATAAATTTTTCTTTTGTAAGTTCTTCACGATTCAGATAGCCGATTGAAAGTCCCGCACCGCCAATCAGTAATTCACCTGCGACACCAGGAGGACAGAAATTTAAATCTTTATCAACAATATAAAACTGAGTGTTCGCAATCGGTTTACCCAAATGAATTGGCTCTCCTTTAACAACTTTAGAACAGGAAGACCAGATCGTCGTTTCAGTCGGACCATACATATTCCATAATTCATCAACTCTATCCAACAATTTATCAGCAAGATCCTGAGGTAATGGTTCTCCGCCGCAAAGCGCTTTTAATTTTAACCTTTCATCCCATCCGGAATCGATCATCATTTTCCAGGTTGAAGGTGTTGCCTGAACAACTGAGATTTTTTCTTTTTTGATTTTATCTAATAATGATTTACCATCTTTGGCTTCTTCCCTTGTGGCAATAGTAATTTTTGCACCAGTGATCAGTGGTAAGAAAATTTCTAATCCTGAAATGTCAAACGAAAGAGTGGTTAAAGCAAGAACATTATCCTGTTCAGACAATCCCGGAGTTTTCTGCAAAGATAAAAGAAAATTTGTAAGACTGTAGTGTGCAATCTGTACTCCTTTTGGATTACCCGTTGAACCTGATGTATAAATCAAATATACAAGTTTATTATGATCAGATTTATCGGATAATTCCGATTTTAATTTAATCTGTTTGATTTCATTGACATCAATAAATTTTCCTTTGTAATAATTGAATTTTGGAAAAAGCAATGACTCAGTAATCAAAAATCCACAAGCAGAATCATTTATCATATATTCTAATCTTTTATCAGGGAAAAAAGGATCGAGCGGAAGATATGCAGAACCGGCTTTAATAATTCCAAGTAAAGATATTATCATTTCAACTGAACGGCTCAGACAAAGCCCTACGATATCACCTTGCTTAACTCCGGATTCACTTAGTAAATAAGCAATCTTATCAGATTCTGCAGCTAATTTTTTATAAGTAATTTTTTTACCGTTGAAATTTACCGCTATAGAATCCGGATTAAGTTTAACTTGTTTTTCAAATAATGAATAAACCGTCACTGCCATTCTTTTAATTATTTCCGTTTAGAAGATTCATAATATTTTCAAGCTCGTCAACACTCATCACTTTTATTTCTCTAATGAGAATATCATTATTATCAGTTACCTGAGTGATGATGTTCTTATAATAATTTATGATTGAATTAATTTTTTCTTCAGTGAATAAATCTGTGTTATAGTCACATTCAATTTCGCAATGATTATCATGCGAAACAATATTAAATCCAATCTCGAACTGATATCCTGCTCTGGGATTGACATTCATTTTGCAATCAAGTCCGGAAAATTTTAATCCCATAATTGCCGGATCTATATTAAACATCGTTGAGAGTAAAGGTGAACGGTTAGAGCTTCTTTTCAATTTAAGTTTTGAAATTATATCAACATAAGTAACCTGTTGATTTTCATAAGCGTCAAGTACCAATGATTTAACATCCTTAATGAATTCTGAAAATTTCATATCTGACTTAATATTAAATCTAATCGGAAGAAGATTTGTACAATGCCCTACCAGATCATCCGCACCAACTACCTGCTGACCTGCCGCCGGAATGCCTGTAATTATATCATTCTGATTACTGAGCTTGTGTAATAAAATTCCCCATAATGATAGCATTGCTGTGAAAAGTGTTACTTTCTGATTAACGCACAATGATTTTGTTTTTGTAAATAACTGCTCATCAATAATTCCGGTGATTCTTGCACCATTAAAAGTACGAATAACAGGACGCTGCTTATCATTCGGAAGTTCAATATCTGAAATGTCGCCGCTAAGTTTTTCTAACCAGAATTTTTCCTGCTGTTTGTAATCATTTGTCTGCTTGAAGTTTTCAAGATATTCTACATAATCTTTCATCTGCATAGGGTAGTTTTCTGCTGATGTTTTCCCTTCAACTTCTTCATTATATAATCTGCTCAGGTCACGCACCATCACATCATAAGACCAGCCATCGCATACTATATGATGAGCAGTTAAGAGTAAGTTAAAACTCCCGTCATTAAGTTTTACAAGACAAGCTCTGATTAAAGGACCGTTAACCAAATCAAATGGAATTTTAGGTTCATTTTGAATTAAACGATTTAATTCTTTTTCTTTATCGGATACCTGCAATCCAGAAAGGTCAATCAAGTCAAGTTTAAAGTTAATCTGATTATGAACAATCTGGTATTTACCATCATTTGAAAAAGTAGTGCGAAGTGCATCGTGTCTTCGAATCAATCTGTCAAATGCTCTTCTGAATGCATCAATATTCAACCTACCTTTGAATTCAATATTATTAGATTCATTAAAAGCACAGTTTGATGTTTCACTTATCTGAGATGCGAGCCATATTTCTTTCTGAGCATCAGCTAAAGTAAATTGATTTAATTTGAACTCAATATTTTCAACTTTCCTTGCTTCACCATTTCCTCCGTCAAGTGGTGCAGGGAAAAATCCACTATCTTGTAGTTCAATAACACTTTCTTTGAATGCATTTATTATTTTCTTTATATCTTCATCGCTGTGTGCTGATGACAGGAAGAATGGAAATCCTTCAAGAATGTGAATGCCTTTATGCCTTAACAGATAAAATAATAAACTGAAATAATTCAGGTCTTTAGGATAGCTGTAGTAAAGTACGGAACTGAAATTCAAAAACTTAATAGGCACATTTCTGCTTAACATAAACGAGTTAAGTTCATCCGCCAGTGCTTTTGCTTTTAAATTTAAATCACTCTGTAATTTATTGTTTTCTTGCTTCAGGTAATTCAATACAGTTAAAGCACCTTTAAGTGAAAGCGGATGGCGTGCAAAAGTTCCGGCGAAAAATGTTACGCCAGCTTCTGGGATTGAATCATCACCATACTGCCAGTAACCGCCATCAAAAGCATCCATATATAATTTCTTACCGGCAATTACACCAATTGGAAATCCTCCACCAATTATTTTACCGTAAGTTGCAATGTCGGCTTTAACACCAAAAAATTCCTGCGCACCACCGTTAGAAACTCTGAATCCTGTTATCACTTCATCAAAGATCAGAGGAATATTTGCTCTGTCAGCAATCTCTCTGAGCTTATGTAAAAATTCTTTTGGTTGAAGATCAGGTCTTCTGGATTGGACAGGTTCAACCATTATTCCTGCAAGTTCCGGTAAAAGCTTTTCAATGATTCTTAGTGATTCCTCAGAACCATATTCAAGTGCAATTGTGTTTTGAACATTTTCTCGTGGAATTCCGGGAGCGATTGGCATTGTTCTTATCTGTT
>CALEBT010000017.1 GCA_937942875.1 uncultured Ignavibacterium sp.
TTTAACATGACAGGCAGTTCCTCTGCAAACGCGGATAATATTTTTTCCTAATGGAGTTAGTCTGAACTGATTATAAAAAGTAGCAACTCCATATACTCTGCTTAAAGGAACACCAACAAAATCAGATATATCTCTTAATGCATTTTCCGGCAAGTAGCCATAAATACTTTGAATATCCTGAAGAAGCGGAATAAGACTGCTTCTGTCATTTGGTTGATAGTTTTCAAATACTTTATTGTGCATTTAGTCCTCTCAAGTCTTAATGTGTAAACCATTTTACTCATATAAAATGCCACATTATGACTTAAAAATTGTTTTAATTTGAATGATTTTCATATCAATACTTAATAACAGCAAAAAATTTTCTTGATTGTGAGAAATTTCTATTAAGATAGAAAAAGGTTATTCAGAAAGGATAAATTCTAAAAGTTGACCAACCCGATTTAAATAAAAAACTACATTTTTATTTTCAAAAAGGATTGCCGGAACAGGACCAAAAACTTTCATCCATTTATTCAGCATCATAAACTTATCCAACTCTAAAAATGAATCAGTTTGATAGCATAAATGATTAAGATGATTTCCAAATTTTTTCAGTGAATTAATTGAAGTAGATTTTTCATTTAATGGCTCTATAAGCTCAATAAATGAATCATTAAAGTTTTCGTATAGAGCAAGCTTTGAATTCTGAATTTCATCAACAACTTCCTTTATCTTTTTGGCGGGAAGCATTTGATTTTCATATTGCTCTATTGAATTAACTACAATACCTATGTGGTGAAATTTAAAGTTCATAAATATCTTAAAAATCATTTACAAATTAGCAAAGCAAATGAAATCCTGAAAGTTTTAGAATTGAAGGAAATTGCTCAATGCCTTATTTTGCTTAGTGAAAAAATAATCATTGTAGAGGATTGTGAATGATATCTGACAAATTAAAAAGTATAATTCTGCGTGAATTAAATTTAACTGAAATTGAAATCAGTGATGAAACTATTGCTAAAGATATACCCGGTTGGGATTCATTAAAAAATTTTATGATTATACTTGCTGTTGAAGAAGAATTTGGCGTCAAATTTCTAACTGAAGAAATTCTCTCTATCAAGAATGTTGGAGACATTCAAAAGCTGATTGATTTCAAAATCAGAAATAATTAACAACATTTCAGGGACAAATCTGTGAAAGTCAGTTTTCTTTCAAATTATTCTATTGAATTTTTATTCGATTCGATCAAAAAAAAGTTCGCTATTACCTCAAAAGACATTGAGATATTTTATCCGGGGTTCAATCAATTTTTTCAGCAAATTTTTAATTCTCAATCCGAATTGTTCAAACTTAAGCCGGAAATTGTTTTCATCAGCTTTGACATAAATTATAATTTGAATTCAAACCTTGATATAAAAAATAATCCACCAATTTCTGAACAAGCTAAAAATCAAATCGAACAATTATTTGAAGCTATAGAAATAGTATCAGAAAAACTTTCTACATCAACAATTTTTGTCGATAATTTTTATCTCGATTCAACTTTGAGTTTTGGAACTTTGGAATATAATTACTTTGGCTTAGAAAAATTTGTAAATAAATTAAACAATCAGTTAAATGACTTTTCATCAAAGTTTAATAATATCAGAATAATAAATTTGAATAGCCTGATAAGCAAATTTGGACAGAAAAATCTGTTTGACTATCGTTTTTATTATCTGGCAAAATCAAAGTGGAATAAAAAAGGTTTAGAAGAATTATCAAATCTATATTTATCACACTTAAAAGCTTATCTTGGAATCAGGAAAAAATGTATCGCTGTCGATTTGGATAATACTCTTTGGGGTGGAATTATTGGTCAGGATGGGATTGAAAACATTCAACTAAGCAATGATGGCAATGGAAAAGCGTTTTATGATTTTCAACTTGCATTGCTCAACTACTATAATCAGGGAATTATCCTAACTATTTGCAGTAAAAATTCCGGGAATGTGGTGGATGAAGTTTTCCAGAAACATCCCTATATGGTCTTAAAGCAGGAGCATTTTGCAGTAAAAAAGATCAACTGGAACAATAAAGTTGAGAACCTAATTGAAACGGCTAAAGAACTTAACATTGGATTAGATAGCATAGTTTTTCTTGATGACTCAAAATTTGAGAGAGAATTAGTCAAACAACACTTGCCACAAATTGAAGTTCCAGATTTACCTGAAGAACCATCACTATATGCAAGTTTTCTAAAAGAGCTTGACTTTTTCAACTTTCATAAACTCACTGACGATGATTTCAAAAGAAATGAAACTTATAGACTAAATGTTGAGAGGAAAAAGGAAGAATCTTCTTTCTCCAATATTCAGGACTATCTACGTTCACTTCAAATGAAAATTGAAATAAAGGAAATTGATGATTTTACTTTCCCACGAATTGTTCAGCTGATTCAAAAGACCAATCAATTCAACACAACGACCAAAAGATATACTGAGAATGATGTTATCAAAATGAGAAGTACTGATGAATGGAATATTTATTCCTTTTCTGTTTCAGACAAATTTGGTGATAATGGAATAGTTGGAGTTTTCATTCTTAAATCTGACAGACAAAATTCGGAATTAAATATTGACTCATTTATTATGAGTTGCAGAGTCATTGGAAGAGAAATCGAAAAAGCAATTCTATTTTTTATATTTAAAAAAGCTGAGGAACTCGGTCTTGATAAAATAACAGCAGAGATAATTCCAACTCCTAAAAATGAACCCTGCCGCGATGTATATAAGGATTGTGGTTTTGAAGCAATCGAAGAGAATAAATGGCAGTTGGTCATTAAAAATATTAAGCCTGAACTTCCAGATTATTTTCAAATAATTTCTTTGTAGAAAAATATAGTCTGACTGTCTCCTTCAATTGGTGAAAGTTTCCACCTTTTTGCCGAGTAATATTTAATAATATTTTCGTTGTTTTTTCTGATTGTGGCTCTGACTGAACCAGCATTTTTATTTTTTAACTTTTCGAAAAACTTATTATACAAATCTTCCAGAATGAAAAAGCCGAGATTCATTCCTGTTTTATAATCAGAATCAATTCCAAAACTTATGACGCTGTAAATAGGTTGTTTAAGTTGTGCTTCGTATTTCTTTATATCTGAATACTCATCTTTCCCTAACAAAGTTCTAAACTTAGGAGCAAGGAAAAGAAAAAATCTTTTATCAAAAATCAGCCAAGGCTTTGTAAGAAAAGATAAAATAGTTGGGAACAATAACTCTCTGTTCATTTTACTTTGAAAGCCCAACCGAGCACCGCAGATATAGCCAATTACTCTTTTTTCATCGTCATCGAAAGCACAAATTATAAAACTATCAAATTCGTTTTTTTTATTTAACCACTTCAGATATTCTTTAGTATAAAAATTTCCAAGTCGGGAGTTGTAATGATCTTTAAATGTTTCCCTATGAATTTTTACTAAAGAATCAAGAAATTCTGGTTTAAGTTCTGAGTATATTATTTTCATAAAAAAATTTTTTTAACTTCTCGAAAATAAATAAATCCCTGAATGAACAAAGTTTGAGAAAATTTTATGGAAGAAGATTTTAACAAAGAAATGCTTAAAAGTATAAAAAAAGCAAAATCTTATAATAGATTCGACGATATCAAGAAATGGATACCCTCTATTATTATTTTGCCCATAGCTGTTTACTGGACATTAAATAGAGGAGAGTACGGCTTATTAGATAATGTGAACCTGGTAATTCACGAGGCAGGTCATTTATTTTTTATTTTCTTTGGTAAATTTTTTTATACTCTCGGTGGAACATTGATGCAAATTATTATACCCTCATTGATTGTTTGGACATTCCTTAAAAATCATTACAGAACCGGAGTTCAGTTTTCACTTTTATGGTTGGGACAAAATTTTATAAATATAAGTGTATATGCTGCTGATGCTCAGGCGAGAAAATTACCACTGCTTGGCGGGAATAAAGTTTATCACGATTGGCATTATATGCTAACTGCTTTAGGAATTTTGGAATATGACTATTTAGTTGGATACATTTTTTACTCCACTGCAATCTTAATTTTTATAGTAGTATTATTTCTTCCTTTGTTAATGAAAGATTAAAATTGAATAAGATTCAGTTCTTATTGTTGAGATAAATTATTAGTTTATTCCTACATAATTCTACAGACTAATAAACATTTGTGATTCTATTTCTCTGTGTCTCCGTGCCTCTGTGGTTAGTGTTTTTTTCGCCACCAAGACACCAAGACACGAAGAATTATAATTATATATTTTACATTATAAATTTAACATTGCTCATTTAATCACTACCATCTTCCTGCTTGACACAAATATTTCTCCTGATTGTGTTTTAGAAGGAACAACCATTAACTTGTAGATATAAACTCCGCTTGATAATTTACTTGCATCAAATGTGATGTTGAATCTGCCGGCATCTCTGTATTGATCCAGTAATGTTGCTACTTCATTGCCATTAACATCATAAATCTTTAATGTCTGATAACCACTTGCAGGTGATTGCCAACTAATTGTTGTTACAGGGTTAAACGGATTCGGATAATTTTGATAAAGAATAAAATCTGAAATTATGGTATTCTCATTTTCTGCTGATAGTGGATTGACATAAACTTTTACTACAAATTTTCTTCCAAAATTCCATCTGTCATTTCCATCAGCCTGACCATTCCCATTAGTGCTATTCACAACTGAATATATAGTATCAAAGCCTACGGTAGAGGGGGCGTTAAAACTAAAACTCCAGTAAATAGTATCTTTGCCGCTAAAATTAAGAGGCGAGCTATGAGTTAATTGAGTATCTCCAACAGTATACTGCATCAATTTGGTTAATCCATCAACGGGGGAAACTTTTCCTCTCAAAACAGCAAGATTAAAACCTCCTCTTATTTTTGGACCACCAGTCATAAAGAGTTTATAATTAGCAGACGTTCCGATTAAAACAGAATCTGGTCCTTCAATCCAGGCAGAAACCTGCGAAGACGGAGAGAAACTATGGCAATTACATCCCTGTCCACCATCCTTTTCTGTCGCACCCACGTATCCATTACTTCTCAAAATCCCTAAAGCTAAAAAAGACATTGAAATAAGTGTAAGCAAAAGCGTGAATAAAGTTTTCATATCATATCCTCCGATAATTAAAATATTTATTCAAGTTAAGATAGAAAAGCGTTAAATGCCTGTATGCCCAAATCCACCGGAATTTCTTTTACTATCCGACAATTCATCAGTAAGATGAATATCAGCTTTATAATATTTACTTAGAACCATCTGAGCAATTTTATCACCTCTTTTGATTTTAAAAGGTTGACTACCCAGATTTATTAAAATTATTTTTATCTCGCCTCTATAATCAGAATCAATAGTTCCTGGAGAGTTTAAAACCCCAATTCCGTAATTTGCAGCTAAACCACTTCGAGGTCTTACCTGAAGTTCAAAACCATCTGGTATTTCAACTTGAAGGTTTGTTGGAATAAGTTCTATCTTTCCTGGTTCAATAATTCTATCTTCATAAATTGCTGCTCTGATATCCATACCTGAACTACCTTCCGTTGAATAGTAAGGTAATTCTAAATCATCATATAACTCGCTTATTCTTTTAAATTTAATGCTAATTTTCTCAGACATTTATCGGATTAAGTTATTACGCACAAAACTAATGAACAAATGACAAATAAAAAAGAATGGAAAGAATATTTAATACACCAGCCAAATTCATCTTGAAATAGTTAGTTATGGATTAGTTTACTGTCAGGTTAATACTTCTGACAATTTCTGATACTAAAATATAATTTTTTCCGCCAGATTCCTTGCTTGTATAATTATATTTTACCACTTGGAGAAGTGCCGGACCATTAAAATTTCCAAGATTTGAAGCATTTATATTATAACTTCCATTATCACTTAATTCAGAGGAGGTAAAGTAACCACCACCTGACTGAGCTGCCAAGACTATCATCACTTTTGAAGAGGTTCCACCAGACCAGGTAACATTGAAACCAGATGATTTTGACACGGTTGCATTATTAACTGGTGCTGTAACTGTAAAAGCTCTTGGGCTGGTAACTGAGCCTGTAAAACCTGTAACACCATTACCGCCTTGTACATTCCAGTTATGAGATGCTCCATTAAAATCTAAAGTAAATACAGGATTTGTCTGACTTGGAGCGATATAGTAAGTATTAGCAGCATTAACCATTTTACCAATAGTAGCACCGTTAACACTAACATTTCCGGCATCAACACCATTCTCCCCAAATTTCGCAAAAGCGACTGCCAGGTCAACGTTAAATCCGGAAACAGTTTGTTGATAACTTATTGAAGCAAGTACACCATTGTTGCTTCCTGCAAAAGTTGGAATTGGTTGACCTGAAGGATTGGTCCCTTGATTATTAGTGCCAGGTTCTACCGGATTTTCTTTTTTACTACAACCAATAAAGATTATTGCAACTAATGTCAGCACCGAAATGATTTTTTTCATTGTACTCCTTTTGATAATGTTAGATAATTGAGAGAAAAAATTAATTAATGATTTTATGACTGATTGCTTTCTGGACAGCTTCTATTTTATTGTGAACCTGTAATTTTCTGTAAATATTTTCAATATGCTTTCGAACAGTAAAAGGAGAAATGAATAAACTCTCTGCAGTTTTATTATAGTCATATCCTTTTTTAAGATATTCAAGAACTTCAATTTCGCGGGAAGAGAGATTAAAATCCTGATTACTATCCTTTTCATTAAAAGTTATTGGATTTCTTAACAACTGTAATGTCTTAGATGCAATTGTTGCAGACATTGGGGCACCACCTTCAAAAACTGACTTAATACTTTCAACTATTTTCTCAGGTGATTCATCTTTTAACAGATAACCCATTGCTCCAGCTCTTATCGCTTTGAAGATTTTTTCATCATCATCAAAAACTGTAAGCATAATCACTTTAATTTCAGGAAATTTCTCACTTATCTCCTGAGTAGCACTTATTCCATCCAAAACAGGCATTTCAATATCCATTAATACTACCTGAACATTTGGATAATTTACAAGATTCGATATTAGCTCTCTTCCATTTTTTGCTCTGAAAGAAAGTTTAATATCGTCAGAGAAAAAGCTAAGTTTTTCTTTTAATGACTTAGCTAAAAAATCATTATCCTCAGCTAAAGCTATTGTAATCATTTCTTAAAGACTATTTGTTTTGTAAAAGTATATGAATTAAATTTTCCAGGAAATAAGGCAGATGCACTAATTTTATAAAATACTGATTATCACTGAAGTGCCATTTTTATCAGATTTAATTTGCAGGTTCGCATTAGATAGCTCACTTCTTCTTTTCATATTTTCAAGTCCATTTCCACTGCTTTCTTTGGAAATGTCAAAACCTTTACCATCATCCTTAACTACAATTGATGGTTTATCTTCTGTTTCTGAAAAAATAATTTGGATATTTTCAGCAGATGAATGTTTAACTGAATTCTGTAATGCTTCCTGAATAATTCTGAAAAGATTTAACATTTGAATTGAAGATAATTCGTAATTAGAAGCGAGATTATTTTGAACAGAGATATTTATCCCAAAAAGTGAAGCATCTAATCTTTGAACAAAATCATTTACTTTAAGATATAACTTTTCAAAATCACCTTTTTCTTCTTTCATTGCCCAGATAGTATTTCGTAAATCAAACAATGCTGAACGACTAAATTCTTTTAATGCAGATAAGTTTGTCAAATTTGGATCAGCTTTATTTGCATAAGTGATATTATCGATTGAACTAATAATGAAAGTCAATTGAGAACCGATATTATCGTGAAGCTCTCTTGAGATACGTAATTTTTCGTCGAATAATTTTCTTTCAAGTTGAGCTCTTTTTATTTCATTCTGAAGTTCAATATCACGTATTGCAATTTCTCGTTTTTGTTGCTGATTTTTATAAACAAATATTGAAAAAGAAATTATCAGTATTATTGAAATGAGAGATAAAAATAACCATAAGTTTCTTTGTTGTATTTGAAGCTCACTTTGGGCTAAAAGTTTATCTTTTTGCTCTGTTTCAAATGCAATTTCTAACTGAGCGATTCTTGAATTCTTTTCAAGATTGTCGAGACTATCTTTATAAACTCTAAATCTTTTATAATATTCAAATGCATTTTTATAATCATTCTTTAGCAAATAAAGGTTACTAATATTTTCGAGAGAATATGAAATAAGATAGTTGTAATTCAAAGATTGAGATAAATTCAAAGTTTTCTTGTAATAATGAAGAGCTGAGTCAATTTTTCCTTGATAATAAAAAAAATCAGATCTAAGAGCTAAGTTTTCAGCTTTACCAAAGTTACCTTCTTCTTTATTTCGATAAATATCAGAAAGATTCAAGTAATCAACAGCTTCTTTAAATTTTTTTTGATTAGCATAAGTGGTTGCAATTTTATTAAGACTGAAGGGAATACCAACTGAATCATTATTTTTAATTTTTATCTCGAGAGCTTTTTTTGAGTAATACAGAGAACTATCCAGACTGTTTTCCATTTCCTTCAGAACTGCGTAATTATCATAAAGTTTACTCATTATTCCTTGATTATTCATAGCATTTTTACCTATTTCTATAGCTTTTCTCATATAATCATTTGCTTTTTTGAGATCTCTTCTTTTTAACTGATAACCTAATTCTCCGTAAGCATCAGCTAATTCTAATTGCATATTATTTTGTGAAAAAATATCAATTGCCTTGATATAAAACTCTGTTGATTTGTCATATTCACCGAGCAAATAGTTAACTAATCCTAAATTAGCGAGAGATATTCCTTCACCTTTTTTATAATTTATTTTTCTGGCGTTTTGAAGATTTTCAGAAAAAATATTGAGTGATTGTCTAAGATTTGCTACTATTTTTTCGAAACCTATGGAATTAACAGAATCGATCGTTAAAGTTGAAATCTGTCCGAAAGTAATTGAAGAGTATAGAACCAGAATAAAGATTATTTTAATAAACTTCTTGAACATTGGAAAACTTGTAGTAATCTATTTAAGGAATATGTTTTTAATAAAATCTATTTCTTTTTTATCCAATACCTGAGTGATAATAAAAATTACAAAAGATATAAAAATCAAGATTTTCCAGATAATTGCATTTTGATAATCAATTAGAAGAGCATAATAAATTATTGCAATAACTGAAATTGCTAAGAATATTTTGGCAAGTTTTGAATATTCATAATTAATTTTGTAATACTTTTGAGTAACAATATAATATCCTAAAGCCAT
>CALEBT010000018.1 GCA_937942875.1 uncultured Ignavibacterium sp.
TGTACCTTTGTCAAATTCACTTCTTTTTTTATTGAGAGAATATTATAAAATCTACCAACCTAAATTATTTTTATTTGAAGGCGAAAGGGGAAATCAATACTCTGCAAGAAGTGTTCAAAATATTTTTAAGAAGGGATTGGAAAAAGCAGAAATAAATAAAAACTATACTGTTCATACCCTCCGTCATAGCTATGCGACTCATCTTTTAGAGAGTGGCACAGATATTAGAATGATTCAGGAGTTATTAGGGCATCAGAATATAAGGACTACCCAAATCTACACTCATATTTCTTCAATAAGCATTCAAAAAATAAAAAATCCTTTAGATGATTTGATAATCTCTTGATTTACAATATCAGATTCGTAAAATGAAAACAAAACTATATTTTATTACTTTAAGTCTTCCCTTAATGCTGCTTAGTTTCAACGTGTTTGATTGAAAAATATTCTTTCGTTAATCTTTTCAAAGTTCCTGATAATAAAATTATTCCCATTAAGTTAGGGAAAGTCATAAATCCTAATGCAGCGTCGCCAAAAGCCCAGATTGCTTCGAGTTCGGCTATTGCACCGATAAATACAAAAACAATATAAACCCATTTGTATGGTAATGTGGCTTTCTTTCCAAATAGATAATTACTTGCTCTTTCACCATAATATGACCAGCTTATAGCAGTTGATACAGCAAATAACAAAACACATAAAGTAACTATTTTATCACCGTAAGCAAATAACCAACTCAGACCTTGCTTAAAAGCATAAGCAGTTAAAACACTACTGTTCATCAATTGTCCGGCAAAAGTTGGGTCAATCCTTTCAACATAAAATTTAGTATGTAACCAGGCATCAGTTGATATAATAACTAATCCGGTGATAGTACAAATTGTAATTGTATCAATAAAAGGTTCAAGTAAAGCAACTGTTCCTTCACGGACTGCATATTTTGTCTTTGCAGTTGAGTGAGCAATTGGTGCGCTCCCTTGTCCGGCTTCGTTTGAGTAGAGTCCGCGTTTAATCCCCCAAAGCATTGTATTAAGAATTAGTACAAAAGTTCCTGCTCCCACTCCAGCTATCTCTGCAGGAGGATTGAAAGCCATTTTAAAGATCAAAAAGAAACTGTCAATCAAATGTTGAAAGTTTGATATTAAAATCAATAAACCAGCAATTAGATAAACAATAGCCATAAAAGGCGATAAGAAACCGGTTACATTTCCTATTCTTTTAATTCCACCAATAATAACCAAGCCAACTACAAAAGAGAGAACAACTCCATTAATTACCTGCTGAACTGACAAAGAAAAATTTTCAAATACAGGATGCTTCTGAGTCAAGAAATGATTCAACCCAACCAATTGAGTAACCTCAGAATAAATCTGATCAGATACAGTAAATGTTTGAATTGCATTTCCTGTAGCAAAAGAACAGATAATAGCAAAGCAAGCAAAAGCAACAGCAAGCCATTTCCAGTTTTTGCCAAGTCCTTTTTCAATGGTGTACATCGGACCGCCTGCAGTATTCCCAAACTCGTCAAATTCTCTGAAATGATGTGCAAGAGTAACTTCGGAATATTTAAGTGCAGTTCCGAAAAATGCAGTAACCCACATCCAGAAAAGTGCTCCCGGACCACCATAATACAGTGCGGTTGCTACTCCGGCAATATTGCCAATTCCAACTGTAGCAGAAAGGGCAGTTGCAAGGGCTTTGAAATGGTTTAAATCTCCTTTGTCATTTGGATCATCAAAGTCACCTTTTGTAACCTTTATTCCGTGAATAAAATATCTTATCTGGGGAAAACCAAGTTTAATAGTTACAAAAATTCCCGTTCCCAATAAAGCAATAACCATTAAAGGAATGATTCCTAATGGATATTCTTCAGAAGGGAAATTTTTCAGGAATTCAAAATTACCAGGGAAACTCCAGACTGATTCGAAAAATCCGACTCCGCCGATTGTTAATACTGAAATGATAATTCCGAAAGAAATTAATCCTGCAACAGATCTTTTCATTACTTCTCTTTTTGTTTAGTGAATAAATGAATGATTTTTAATTTGCTATTGTATTCTAAAATATTCCCAGAGATTGAAGCAATACCAGGAATATCAATACTGGTGCAAAATATTTAACTAAAATAATCCAGACTGAAATTATCCATCGGGATTTTGAGAACAATTTTTCTGAACCATACTTGAGTTCAGTGAGAACTTTATCAATACCCCAAACATATCCAACGAATAAAGCAATCAACATTCCTCCTAAAGGAAGCATTACGTTTGAAGAAAGATAATTTGCCATATCGAAAAAGTTCATTCCGAATATTTTACTATTCTGCATTAAATTGAAAGATAAAGCACTTGGAATGCCAACAAGGAATGCCAGAAACCCGAAAACTAAAACGGCATTATGTCTTTTCCATTTCTTTTCATCAACAAAATAAGCAGTAACCACCTCAAGTAAAGAAATAGAAGAAGTTAAAGCTGCAATTGTTAGAAGAATGAAAAAGATTATCCCCACAAAATACCCGCCGGGCATTTTAGTAAAAACAATTGGCAAGGTATGAAAAATAAGTCCGGGACCTTCACCAGCGTTTTGTCCTGTACCGAATACTGCAGTAAAAATTGCAACACCTGCAATTATAGCAATAATAGTATCCAGAAAAACTATTTCTAATGATGCTTTTGGAATATTATCCTCTTTAGACATATAACTTCCATAAGTAAGCATTGCACCCATTCCTAAACTCAAAGAGAAAAATGCTTGACCTAATGCTTCAAGAATAGTATTAGCGCTGACTTTACTCCAATCCGGCTTAAACAAAAAATTTAAACCTTCATTGCTTCCCTCCAATGTCAATCCTCTGATCATTACAATAATTAGCAAAATAAATAACAAAGGCATCAATATTTTTGAACCTTTTTCAATACCTTTCTGAACTCCGGCATAAACAAATAACATACTTATTATAATAAAGATTGCTAACATTCCAATTCCCCAGTAAACATTCGATGTTAATTGGTTGAAATGATTTCCTGCAGCATTTGGAGAGTCAAAACCAGAAAACACTCCAGCTATTGATTCATATATATATCCAACAGACCAGCCTGCGACAACAGAGTAAAAAGATAAAATCAGAAAACCTGCAAAGACTCCCATCGCTCCCACATAAGGCCAGAACTTTGAGTTACTTAATGCCTTAAAGGCACCGACAGGATTTCTTTGTGTTGTTCTGCCTAATAAAATCTCTGCGATAATTACTGGCAGACCAATAGCAAAAACACAGATTATATAAATAATGATAAAAGCTGCCCCGCCGTTTTGACCAACTACGTAGGGGAATTTCCAGATATTACCTAAACCAATTGCAGAGCCAGCAGCAGCAAGTACAAATCCAATTTTGCTTCCCCATTTTTCTCTTTGAGAGCTATTTGCCATTTAACCTCCGACACTGATTTTTTTAGTACAATAAAATAATAAAGTTTTTTAGTTAGTCTTAACTTTTGGTAATTTTATAAAGAATATAGTTCCTTTGTTAACTTCAGATTCAAAATAAATTTGTCCTCCGTGATTAAGAATTATTTTCTTACAAATATCTAATCCCAATCCTGTTCCTATTGATTTTGTTGTAAAAAATGGCTGCCAAACTTTTTCCTGATTCTCGGGTGGAATTCCGCATCCTTCGTCTTTAACGGAAATTATCCAGTTATCATCATCTTGGTTGAGAAATACACTGATAGTACTTTTAGGCTGGGAAGCGTGAGCAGCATTTCTGATCAAATTAATCAGCACTTGTTGAATCTTATCTTCATTTACTAACGCAAATGCATTTTCAATTTTAGGTTGATCATAATTTAATGTCATTTTTTTCAAATCAACATCAAATCTGCAAAGTCTCACAGTTCTATCTAGTAAAGGTATTAAATCAGCTTTTATTTTTTCATAATCTTTTGATTTTGAAAAGTCGCGGATTTCATCAAGTAAACTTATTATTCTATTTCTTGCTTCAAGAATATATTCAGTGTATTGAAGAATCTTTTTATTATCAGGTGAAAGTTTCCGGATAAAATCTACAGCCATTAAAACTACAAGTTGATTTTTAATTTCGTGAGAAATTCCCGAAGCAAACTGACCAATGGTTGCAAATTTTTCTTGTTTAACTATAGTTTCCTGAGCCTGTTGTAGTTCCTGATAAGCTTGTTGCAAAAGTTCATACTGATGCTTTTGTTCGGCAATAAGTCTCGCATTCTCAATAGCAACTGCAGATATTGAAGCGAAAGCAAGTGAAAGTTTTAAATCATCATCAGAGAAAATATTATCAATCTTATTCAGAACCTGAAAAACACCTATAATTTTTCCTTCAACATTTTTTAATGGTACAGTAAGAATATTTCTTGTTCTGAAGCCGGTTTTTTGATCAAATTCTTTATTAAATAATGGATGATTATATGGATCATCAATTATCAAAATTTCTCCTGTTGTAGCTACGTGTCCTGCAATGCCTGAAGAAATTGGAAATCGTATTTCTTTTTGGTCAATTCCTATTCCTGAATAGGAGTATAATTGCTGATTTGGTTCGTCGATTAAAAATACAGTAGATCTTTCACAATTTAGAAATTCGAGGGAGTTTTGGATTATTAAGTTGACCAGATTCTGAACATTTTTTTCCGAACTTAGTTTAATAGAAATTTCTATTAACTTTTCAAGCTTTTCCATTTAATCACCATAAATAATAAATTAAATGTGATTTATGTTGTTGCAAATAGAATTATTAAATCTATATTTAGGGTAGATTTTTGTTAATATTGATAAAGAACCAGTTTTAGATCTAAAATTTGACTGTCAAATTTAAATCAGGAGGCAATATGAAACTAAAGTTATTTTTATTTTTTTTATTATTCATTATTTCAGCCTCACCACAAAATTCAATAAACCTTACTGTTTTTCCATCTCTGACAAATACTGACTTCAGTTCTCTGATCCCTTCCAATGAACTTCAGAATAATGTGAGAATATTTTGTGTTGAGATTAATCCTCAGGGTATTCCTGTAGTAGTAAAAGGAGTTTTTGAATGGAGAAAGGCAGGCACTAATTCTTTTTTGGAATTAGGAAATTTTACCACTAATTCATTTACTTCCAGAAATTTTTGTAATGAAGAATTAGGCACCGTTAATCTGTCAATTCGCAATTTTAATTCAAATCGTGATTTATTAGATGAGAATTTAAGAATCGGAGTACCTTCCGGAACTTACAGAATAAATTTAATGCTTTATGATGCAACCGGAGAAATTCTCTTGGCTCAGGATTCAGAAGAATTGTCTTTCCTTAATCCTTCACAAACAATACAAATTATTAATCCAAGAGCAGGACTGACTTACGATGTCGGAAATATAATTATTGAATGGACTTCAGTGGCTGGTGTTGATAATTATTCAATTACAGCAAATACAAGAACTAATCCAAATCAGTCTCTTGAGGAGGCATTGAATTCAGGAACGCCTTTGGTAAATAACAGAAATGTAGGGATAACTAATAGTGCAAATCTCAGGGAATTATTGCAAAGGGAACTCGAGTCAGGAAGTGAAGTTGTTGTTCAGGTAGTCGCAAATGTTTCTGGTCCATTTGGTGGCAATAGATTATTCAGCCAAATAGTTAATTTTAATGTTATCAGTCCGGACGCACCTGCTCTCCAAGTTCTTAATATGAGGTTGAGAAATATTCTTAGCAGATTTCCGAATTCGTCTCTGCTTAGTCTTTTGGAAAATAATCAGATAAATTTAGCTGAAATCACAATACGAAGAGATGATGGAACAATTATGAGTCTTGAGGAATTTCTAAACTTTTTAGAATCAAATCCTGAAAATATTTTAAGAATAGAAATTGAGTAGGAGGATGAAATGAAAATAATGAATAAACTATTATTGTCAACTTTTTCAGTTTTTATTCTGATGGGTTCAATGAATCCGGGTTTGTTATACAAATCATACACTGCAGCAATTGTAACAAAAGTAATTCAGGATGTAAAACATAAATCAAGTGACAGTGACTGGATGGAAACAAAAGTTGCAACCCAACTAAAAACTAAAGATTTATTGAGTACGGGTAAAAGATCGGTGGCGGTTTTGAAATTCCTGGATGGAAGTATTTTGCGGGTGAGAGAAAACACGACAATAATGATTTTTGCAGATAAAAAGGATAAAGGTTTAATTAAAAATACCAAACTTGAAAACGGTAAAATAGTTTTTGAAGTAAATAAACAATCTGATGATGATAGTTTTATCATTACTACTCCAACTGCTGTAGCAACAATCAGAGGAACTTCAGGACTGGTTGAAACTTTGGATAATGGTTCAACACTTCTGATTGTTGAAACCGGCGTTGTGGAAATTGAGTCAACAGGAGAAAATAAGGAAACTAAGTCAGTTGAAGCAGGAACTGCATCAATTATCAATCCCGATGGAAGTATTGTTAGCACTGAGTCAACAGAAGAGCAAAAAAAGAGCTTTCAGAATGCAAGTAAAACCAATGAAAGAGTAATTCAGATTCAAACAAACAGAGGAAATTTCAAACTTTACTATTTAGATTCAGAGTGATTTTTTATTTACAATCAAAATGAACTAATTTTGAGATGTAATTTAGAAAGTCATTTCTTATGAAATACCTTTTATCATTTGCAGGTTTTGTCTTGCTCTTTTACCAGATTGGATTTGCGCAATTTGATAATTTCAATTTTAGCACAAATCCATCTGAAGTATATGAAAATACGGCTTTCACTCTTTCAGTTGAATTACTGCAGGGTGAGCAGGTAGAACAGGCAGTTCTGTTTTATAGATTATTTGGAACAAGCGAATTTTTACCTATTGAAATGATTATCAAGGGCAATACATTAATTAGTCATTTCGAAGCTAAAAATGTAATCCCTCCTTCTATAGAATGTTACATAAAAACAATTAATGTGTCTGGCATCGAGAATATTTTTCCTACTCTTGCTTTAGAAACTATGAACTTTATCAGAATTGATGTTAAAAAAAAAATTGATCAATCAGGCGAAATTATAATTCTAAATCCAACTCAGGATGAAATATTAACCAAAGATGAATTTTTCCTTGCCTTTTCAATTCTTAGATTGTCCGAAAGAACAGATATTACCAAGACTAAAGTTTTAATCAATGATAGTGATTTCAGTTCTTTGCTTCAAATATCTGATGATTTAATATTTATTCCTCAGAATTCTTTTATTGAATTAAATACAGGGGCAAATTTCTTCAAGATTTTATTATTTGATAATGATGGAAAATTAGTTCGTCAGTATTCTTCATCTTTCCAGATTGTTACCAGAGAACAAAAAGAAGAGTTTGAAAAACTTAAATTAGCCTTAAATGGTTCTGTCGAAATAAATCTTGCAAATGAAAATCTCAGAAGCGGCAATGCAAATTACAATAGAGCGAATGTAATTCTTAATGGAAACTACGGCAGCATTTTTTCCACAGCAAACTTTTACGTAACAAATGAAGAGAAATCTAATATTCAACCTCAGAACCGATTTGGATTCCAGGTTTATAATGATTGGTTTAAGTTAAATCTTGGTGATCATTTCCCGGTTTATCCTTCTTTAATTTTGAGCGGGAAACGAGTGAGGGGAATTAGTTCAAGTCTTATGTTTGGCTTCTTTAATATTCAAACAACTTATGGAGAAATTACAAGAAAGATTGAAGGAGATTTACTTTCAGTCATAAAAAGAGATACAGTTGTTCTTGACCCGAATCTTATTCCAATTGATTCATCAAAGTATGGACAACCTTTTGGCTTAGTTAGATTTGGTACTTTTACCAGAAAATTATTTGCGCTAAGACCCTCTTTTGGAAGTGGAGAGAATTTTCAATTAGGTTTTACTTATTTACATTCCAGAGATGATGAAAAGTCTGTTGAATTCAGTGCAAAACCAAAAGAAAATCTTGTGCTTGGTACGGATATATTTTTTGGCTTCGATCAAAAACGAATTCAATTCAACTTTCAAACAGCTTTTAGCTTAATGAATAAAGATATTGCTTCTGGTAATATTACTGATGCCACTTTAGACTCATTAGCAAAAAATGATAAGCTTGGCATTGATCCTGATATTCTTAGAAAATTAAGAGATATTATGGGAAGTTTCATTACTGTAAACCAGCATTTGTCTCCATTAAATCCGCAGGAATTACCAACCCTTGCAGCAGAAGGGAATTTTAGTATAAATTATTTTGGCAATTATCTTAAAGGAACTTATCTCTACAGAGGAAATGATTATACATCTTTTGGTCAAAATTATCTGAGAACAGATATAAAAGGTTTTCAGTTTTTAGATAGAATTTCATTATTTGAAAACAGAGTCTTTTTATCAGTTAGTTATGAACGATTAAATGATAATTTACAAAACACTAAAATCACTACCACCACTTTTAATAACTATGAAGGCTCGCTTTCATTATATCTGCGAAGAGATTTTCCGGTTGTAAATTTTAGCTATTCAAATTATGACACAAAAAATGATATTGAACCAAACACTTTGGACTCGATTAAAATTGTGAATATTGTAAATGATAACATTAAGGTAATTAACTTTTCGTCCTCTTATGATTTGGATTTTTATATTAAGCACAGACTCACAATTAGTTATTTGAATTCAACAAAAAAGGATTTTACTTATAAAGATTTCTCATCCAGTTTTAATACATTTAATTTCTCTGCGCAGAATATTTGGAGCTCTGAATTAATTTCATTTTTTAGTACTAACTTCAGCAGTTCGAAGATTAAAAATCGTAACTTCGATTATTTCTCCATAACTTTAGGAGGTCGTCTAAACTTATTGGAAAATAAACTTAATAATTCTGCTTCTATAAGTATTTTTACTGGTGATTTGAAGAGAAACGTTCTGGATTTATCGTCGAGATATAGATTCTTAAATAATCTTTCAGCAGGACTAAGTTTAAGATTTATTCTGAATGACAGTAACATTAAAAACGAGAGCATCATAAACTTCGCATTGCGTTATGAAATTTAACTGGTCTTTGTATGACCTCAAAAATCAAATTTAATTTATTTATTCCTGCAATAATTTCCTCTGTAGTAATACTGTTTGCCTCAAATCTTATTTTTAATAATTACTTTATCACCTCTTTGGACAACAAACTAATTGATTATCACTTTAATCGAAGAGGAACCATCTTCTCAGAAGAAAAGAGCAAAGTCATAATTCTGGGAATCTCAAACGAAACTATAAAGGAGCTTCCTCCACCTTACAATCAATGGCCGCTGCCTCGGAATTTATTTGCTAAAGTATTAAGTAACTTAAATGAGGCTGGTGTTAAAGTTATCGGGATTGATATTTTGTTCAACGAAGAAGATAGATATAACAAATCCAATGATTCTTTGTTCCTTAATGAAATTAATCGTTTTAACAATGTTGTTCTGGCTGCAAAACTCAATGAACTTGATGAAAGGTATATCTCACTGAACAAAACAGGGAAAAACTATAGCAATTATTTTTATAAGGATGATGATAAATTAATTGGTTTTGTGAATGTTATACCAGATTTCGATGGGGTAATTCGAAGATACTACCCTAAATATTATGACCTCAATGCTAATAAAAGCCTGCCTACTTTTTCTTTCAGTGTTTTTAATAAGTATAAAAAATCAGAGTCAAATGTCAATCATTCTGAGGAAATGTTTCTTAAGGATAAATCATTTTTAATAAACTATTATGGTCCACCAAATACTTTTGCAACCATTGAACTAATTGACGTTTTAGATGATAAAGAATTAAAAACTAATATCGAAATGGAGACAGGTGAGGATATAAATACCTGGGATGATAGTATCTCGGGATTAAAATATTCCGGACTGTTTCGCGATAAAATCGTTTTGATAGGCTCTGTTGAACCGGAAGATAAAGATATTTATCCGGTTGCAATTTCTTCTGATGATAAAATGCAGTATGGAAATCTTATGTATGGTGTTGAAATACACGCAAATGTTGTTCAGATGTTACTTGATAAGAACAATATAAAAAAAGTTTCAGAAGGTTTTCTTATTATTCTTATTTTTTTCTTTGCTTATACGACAAATTATTTCTTTGGAATACATAAGAAAATTAAAATATCTTCTCTTGCAGTATCAGAAATATTTAATTTACTTTTACTCACTATTATTTTGGCCCTGGTATATGAGATATCTTTTCGGCTTTTTAATAATAATTATTTTTTAAGCACTTCTGCCATATCTTTGACTGCAACTACCGTTTATTTAAGTAATTTGATTGATCATTATTTAAGTGAACGAAGGCAAAAACTAATGATTAAAAATATGTTCAGTCATTATGTCAGCAGTAAAATAGTTGATGACCTTATTGAAAATCCTCAGAAACTTAAATTGGGTGGAGAGAGAAAAGAATTATCTATTCTTTTTAGTGACATTACAAACTTTACGACACTGTCTGAATCTATCGAGCCAGAAATTCTTGTTGATTTTATGAATGATTACTTTGATAAAATGACTGAAATAATATTTAAGTACAACGGCACTCTTGATAAGTTTGAGGGAGATGCAGTAATGGCTTTTTGGGGTGCACCATTAAATGATCCGAACCATACAATTCATTCCCTTGAAGCAGCCCTGGAAATGAGATTACAAACAAAAAGAATTAGTGAAATCTGGAAGGATAGACTTCATTTTGATATTTACACAAGAATTGGAATAAATACAGGAGAGGTTATTGTTGGAAATATGGGTTCGAAAAGGAAATTTGATTTTACTGTGATGGGTGATAATGTAAATATATCTGCAAGGTTGGAAGCAATAAACAAATTTTATGGCACTGATATTATTGTCTCTGAAAGAACAATAATAGATAATAAGGAAAAATATTTAACCAGAGAATTAGATAATCTTTTAGTCAAAGGTAAGAGCAAACCTATAAAAATATTTCAATTAATATCTGACTCAAAAGAAATTTCTGATATTGACTGGCAATTTATTATAAAAGAATTTGAGGAAGGTATAAGACTTTATCGCGAAAAAGATTTTAGACAGTCAATTCAAAGATTTCAAAAAATTGTTAATAATTATCCAAAGGACAAACCTTCGCTATTATATATTAAGAGATGTGAAGAGTTTATTCAAAATCCACCTGACGAAAACTGGCAGGGGATTTCAGAAGTATTAATTAAATAACCCGACTATTTTTAATCAATTTGATACTATAAAGTTATATTTTCATAACAGGATAATTTTGTATATTCTCACAGAAAAAAATAGACACTTAAAATTTTATTATTTCATTATAGAGGAATGTTTGAGTAGAATTAACAAAATATTTTTATTATTTATTTCGCTGATTTTATTCTCCTGCAGTGAACCTTTATCATCAGAATCTTTCATTCGAATGAATCAGGTTGGATTTAAACCTGATGACTTTAAGAGTGCTGTCATTATTTCAGATTCTCCTATCAATGAAAGAAAATTTTCAATAAGAAACAGAGATAATAAAATAGTTTTTGAAAATGATTTAGTTTCAGATACAGCATTTAACTCTTACTTTAAATACTCAGCAAGACTTGATTTTTCTGAACTAAAAATACCAGGTGAGTATTTTGTTCAGGTTAAGAATATTCGATCAAAACCATTCAAGATTAAAGAGAATGTTTTTAATTCTGTCAGAGACTCATTAAGTCTTTTCTTTAAGGTTCAGAGATGCGGGCCAACAAAACCATTACTACACGAGCCTTGTCATCTGCAGGATGCAACGGAAATAATTGGTTATAAAAAATCTTATCCAATAGATATGACTGGTGGTTGGCACGATGCAGGCGATTACACAAAATTTTTATTTACAACGGCTTATACTACATATATGCTCCTTTTCAGTTATGAATTTGAGCCTAAAAAATTTGAATTCGATCTTGATAAAAATTCTGTTCCGGATATTCTCGAAGAAGCTCGAGTTGGATTGGATTTTTTATTAAGATGTGATTTTGCTGATGATGCTTTTATTACTCAGGTTCAGGATGATAGAGATCATACTGTTGGGTGGCGTCTCCCTGAAAATGATACTCTTACTTTTAATCGTCCGGCATTTGTTAAAATGAACAAAAGCCAGGTTGGAATTTATGCCGCTGTTATGGCATTAGCTAACAGAATTTGGAAAACCAGGTTTTACGACAATGATTTTGCTGAAAAATGTTTAAAGTCTGGCATCAAAATTTTTGATTTGAGAGATAAAATTACAAATCATAAAGATCACGAAAAGTATTATACAGATTCAAATTATATCGGCAAATTGGCATTGGGTGCCATCGAACTTTATAATTCAACAAAAAGTCCTAAATACCTTAAATTAGCATTAGAATATGGTAAGAAAACTGAACCTGATTACTGGTGGAGTTGGGGAGATTTTAATTCTCTTGCTCATTATAAATTAAGCTTTATTGATTCTAACTACATAAATCTTTTAAAGAAGAATTTGGAGCTATTTACAAAAAACTCCGCACAAAATTTCTTTAATGAACCTTTAGCATATAGTTGGGGTAGTACAACAACGTTTTTAGGAGTAGCAGTGCAATCAATTCTGTATAAAAGATTAACAAACAGTGATAGTTTTGGAAAATTGGCTATTGATTCTAGAGATTATGTTTTAGGAAATAATCCCTGGGGTATAAGTTTCATTTATGGAATAGGAAATAATTTCCCAAAACAAATTCATTCCCAAATAGCCTATTTTAAAAAAGGATACTTACCAGGAGCATTAGTTGGCGGTCCTGCTCCTAAGAACTTATTTGAGGGAAGGAATATCGAATTAAAAAACACAAATAGAAAATTTGAGTATAAGGATATAGTTTATTCTGATACTTTTGATAATTATATAAACAATGAACCTACAATTTCAGGTAACGCAACTGCTTTATTTGTATATGGTTATTATAGCTCATCTGAAAAATAAAATTTGTACTAAACTGAGGCATTATAACTTTCTTTGTATCATAAAGATACGCTTTCATTTACAGTAGCATTAAAAAAGTCAAAAAAAAGCAACTTTACTTGGTACAATGATTGTTATTACACAAAAAAAAGCGGAAAGAAAATGAAACGATCAGTCAGACTTATTAATTCGGGAATACAGTTGGTAGACAACACCTGGGGAGGTTTCTACAAAGGAGGAACTTACCTGTTGGTTGGCGAGAGAAAAACTGGTAAAACCCTTATTAGTATTCAGTATGCGGTTGAAGCTGCAAAACAAAAAGGTACTTGTTTATTTTTTACAAACGCACGACCAAAAGATGTGATTATTCAGGCAGCTTCAATAGATGTTGATTTAGAAGATTATATAAATCAGAACAAGATTATTATAGTTCGTGTTGCTCCTCCAAGCGATGTGTACGGATTCGCTGACAAAGATAATCTTCTTAGCGAATATCTTGCTGATATTGAAAATTTAGTTAATCAGTATAATCCCTCAAGACTGGTATTTGATGAAATCACTCCCTATATAGACTATCAGGACACAAATAAGCTTAAAAGTGTTTTCACTTCAACATTTGAAGGAATTGAAGACAGAGGAATTACCAGCTTGCTGATATTAAGAGAGCCTGCATCAATGGAAGCTCAACTTATTTTCAACGTTTTAGGCTCTTTTGCAACTGGAGTAATTCAACTCTATAAATCTACAGATGAAGCCGGAATAGTTAGAGGTGGAGTAATAGATATTCAACCAAATGTTGGCCATAGCGAAGGAAGATTTAAGGCAAATTATACTATAGAACCTTATAAAGGAGTTATAACTCACTTTAAACTTCCAAAATCAAAAGATGTTGAATCGACAAAATTATCTCATTTGAAAAAAAATAATGGTTTTTCAACCTTATCAGAAATTGAACAAAAGGATGTAACTGAAGAGCTATCTAATTTTTACTCAATTGAAGAATTCAAGTTGATGGTGAATAATCATATTGCAATGTACAGAACAACTGGTCAGTCTTTTTCTTTGATTTCATTTAGATTAGTTGATAATGAGTTAAAGCAATCTTCTTTAACAGCAAGTCAACTGAAAAATGTTATAAAAATTTCTGTTGAAAGAAAAGACAAGATTTGTGTTATAAATAATTTGATTTTAGTTTTGTTTTTGAAAGAAGATGTAAAGTTATTAAATAACCTTCTAGTTAAAATTAAATCTAACTTGCCATCAGATGATCCTGAAGAAAGGTCTCTTATGGCAAATGATGTTGTATTCAGAATACTTACAATTAACGATTCATTTAAAGATGCTGATGATATGATAGCAGATGTTTCATCTGCTGAAGAAGTCTTTAAAAGTTTAATAACAAAGAATTAATACTTAAAAGAATTTGAGATGGCTGAGGAATCAAAAGATCTTAGGAAAGAAATAAAAGTATTTTCTTATCCTAAAGGAGATAAAAAAGAACAGAATCCAGCAGAAAAATACTTTCGCAGGATGGTAATTAGTGGTGCTCTATCAATAATTCTTATTTTGATTATTTATTTTACTTTACCAATGACAATTCTCAACCTTTCCTCTTTGATAGAATATTCTGTAATAGTCTCGCTGATGATGTTCATGCTGGTTCTTTTAATCAGATATTTTTCATTATTGGTTTTATCTTACCTGAATAACAACGAATATACATTTACACATCCACCGGAAATAAATCCTTTCGTTTCTATAATTGTCCCGATTTACAATGAAGATAAAGTTCTACGAGATTCAGTTGAATCTTTATTGAATCTTGATTATGATAATTATGAGATAATTATGATAAATGATGGTTCAACTGATAATACAAGAGAAGTTGCAGAAAGTTTAGTGGGGATTCAAAAAGGTAAATACTCTGATGTAAAAGTGACATTAATTAACAAACAAAATGCTGGAAAAGCAATTGCACTAAATACTGGTATAGCTGTTTCTCAAGCAGACTTTGTTTTATGTATGGACTCAGATTCAAAACTTTCACCAAATACTCTTAAGGTTGCAATGAGGCATTTTAATAATCCTAAAGTAGGTGCAGTTGCTGGTAATGTAAAAGTATTAAACAGGAAAAAGTTTTTAACAGATCTTCAGGCATTAGAGTACATTGAAGGTCTTAATATGGCTCGAGCTGCTCAAAGTTATATCAGACTTGTAAATATTATTCCCGGACCTATAGGGGTTTTTAGAAAAAAAGCATTGCAGAGTGCTGGTTTCTATTCGGATGATACTTTTGCAGAGGATGCAGATCTTACTCTTAAAATAATGGCTTCTGGCTGGAAGGTTTACTATGAACCTTTAGCTATTTCTTATACTCAGGCTCCCACTACATTGCAACAGCTTATTAAACAAAGATATCGTTGGACTCGGGGAATTTTACAATCTATTAGAAAGCATAAAAATTTAATTTTCAGCTCTAAAAGTCCATCTATTGGTTATACATTTATTATTTTATTTATGATATACGAAGCTTTGATATGGCCTGTGATGAATATAGCGGCGAATATCTTCTTCATTTTTGCAGCAATATATTTTGGTATTTCAAGTTTATTGTTCTACTGGTGGGCAGGTTTAGCTATTCTTGATTTAGCCGCCGCACTTTATTGTATTACTGTAGAGAAAGAAGAATTCAGATTGGTTTGGTATGCAATTATTTACAGAATGGTTTTTATTTTGATTATTGATGTTAGTAAAGCAATGTCAACAATTGAAGAATTTCTGGGAATTAAAATGACTTGGGGAAAATTAGAACGACAAGCAAATTTAACAGCTTAATAAGGAGTAGAAATGGAACTAATACCTATTTTATCAATGATTATTTTAGTTGCTACTATCTCGACATTTATTCTTGCAGTAGGCTCTTATATTTTATATAAAGTAAGAGAAAGAAAAGCTCAGGTTTCTTCTGCTCCAAGACCTGCTGTTTATCAAGCGGAAGTTATCAGTCCTGTAGCTTTACCAGGAGATATTCAAACAGCACAATTTCAACCGTACACAGAAGTCAGACCAGCTTATATGCAAGAAACTTATTCTCCCGGAACAGAACCCCAATACGGACAAGAACCAGCACCCGCAGTTTACAATCCTCAGCCTCGTCAGTTTACCGGCACTGGTGGACAAAAACAAAGAGCAAAGACTACTGACGAGAATAAGTATATGAAATATACTTCCGAGGGTTATATTCCGCCGGCATCAGATAAAAAATCGGGCACTGCAAAGTGGAAGTAGTTGAAAAAAAATATGGCGTAAGGATCAATTTTTTACTTCTTCTTTTAGGTGGTCTGGTTATGTTTATCGCCGCTTTTCTCGTTTTTCTTCTCATAATTAGAGGGATTTTTGGTGTATTTGAAGTACGCGATATTATTCCATCCAAAAATTTATTTGGACTTTTTGATAAAGGTAAAGCTGATATTGCTATTCTGAATTCTAAGTACACTCAGAATATGCTTCCTAAAGGAAACACCTGGATTCTTGATAATATTTCGACTTGGGAAAAATATCTTTCGAATATGAAATTATCTTCAGTTACAATTATCGATGAAGATATAGAAATGGGAAGGCATTTTGATTACAAATTAATTATACTCCCCGGTTCAAAAGCTCTTAGTGAAAAAGAAATTATACAAATTAAAAAATATCTGGAAAAAGGCGGTTCAGTTTTCGCTACCAGTGGTATTGGATCATTCACTGATGATGGGAAATGGAAAGGATGGGAATTTATTAATGAAACTTTCGGTATAAGATTTACAAAGGAATTAAGTAGGGAAGAAAGTTATTTAGTTCATACTCTCAGAGGCTCTCTTCCATTAACTGCTGATATTCCTTCAGGTTTTGCATTAAAGATAGCTACTTGGGATAGACCTGTTGCAGTTGAAGTACTTGACCCACGAACTACACAAGTAAGTTATTGGTATGATATTAAAAAAGAAAGAGGTTTAGTAAGGCAGGAAATTAAAGAGACTGCAGGAATAGTTTTTGGCACTTTTGGCAAGGGCAAATTTGTTTGGTATGGTTTTGAAATTAATTCAATAATTGGTATAAATCAGGAATATCTATATTTTGAAAGACTTTTCAATAATAGTATCAATTGGTTATTATCACTACCGATATCAATAAGTAAGATTTGGCAATCTGAATTTCAAGCTGCTGCAATGTTCACTGTTACTGTTACCGAAAATATGTCTAATATCTCCAATCTTCTACCCATTATTCAAAAGAATAATATTCCTATTACTTTTTTAATTGATCCTCAGATAGCTTCTGCTGATACGGCAAAAATTAAAAGTTTTGCGCAGTTCGGAGAGGTAGCCGTCGTTGTAGATATTGGTTTTATAAATTCTTGGGATGATACTGATAATAAGCTTTATGAGCAGGAAGAACAAATCGCTAAAATCAGAGAAGCTAAAAACATTGTTGAGAATATAACCGGTAAAAAAGTATTTGGTATGATGCCTAAATTCGGACTTTTTGATCAGAACACTATTTTTGCCGCAATTAAAAATGATATTAGATATATCATTGCTGATTCTCTAACAGACAGGTCTGTTCCTAATGTTGTAATTAAAGGTAATAATAAAGTAACAATACTATCAAGGACTGCCAGAGATGACTATGAAGTCGTCAGAGATTATGGTTTAGAAGAACCTGTTTTTCAATTTTACACTTATCAGGAAGATATCGATAGACTTTTATTTGAAAATGGATTATTGATTTTTAATTTTCATCCAGAATATCAATTGCAGGCTAAAAATGTTGGTGTTGTTGAGCAAATATACAATGACGTTAAAAAGAAGAATTTTTGGATTAATTATGGTTCAGGCATTGTTAATTGGTATCAAAAAAGAGATCAGATTGAGGTTAAAGTTGAGCAACGTGGTAGATACAGAATTGCTTTGAAAATATCAAATCCTGGAAAATCAACCATTGAAAATTATACTATTGATGTTGATTTAAATAGAAAAGTAAAAAATGTTGTAATGGGTTCAGAAATGATTGGAACTAAACCAGTTAAAGTTAGGCACACTGCAGGTGATAATATGCTTTACATAACAGTTGATAAATTAAATGCGGGAGAGTCCAGAGTCTACTATGTAGATTTCGAGGATGTCAGAGCTTAAATTTAATCTTCACTTTTTGAGGGATAAAAAAAATTTTTATGAAAATTAAAACATTAAATATTTTATTGATTTTATTATCAGCATTTTTAATTATAGCTTGTGTAGAAAATGTAGTGGATGCTAATAACAACCCTGGTGCAATAATAGTAACCATAACTTCTCCTAAAGATTCCAGTACTATCTCTACAGGTTCGACTGAGATAACATATAAAGTTGAGGGAACTATCTCACCAAAATTTGTTGAATTATATATAAATAATGCTTTTATTAAAAATTTTCAACCAAGTGGTTCAAGTTTACCAAAAGTTTTTTTAGAAATTGATACATCAAACATTGGCAAGAAAATTAATTTCCATATTATATACTTTGATAATAATGGAACATCAGTTAAGAGTAACGTGGTAAAGGAAGTTTTGATTCAAAGAGGTGCTAGACTACCTTATGCACCTTATAATTTAAGCATAGCTAAACTCGGCGATGGCACAGCAATTAACCTAAGTTGGAGAGATACCTCAGAAACTGTTAACAATTTTGAAATTCATAGGAAAATTGGATTTAAAGGAATATACTCTCTTTACAGGACAGTAGCTGGAGATGTCAGGAATATAAATGATACCGGATTAAATAAAGACTCAACATATTATTACAAAATAAGAGGAGTAAATTCTGTTGGTGTGTCTCCGTTCAGTAATGAAGTTAATTCTGATAATTTATTCAGTAGCGGAACACTTGAGCCTCCGACAAATCTAATTGCTCAAGCAAGAGGTACCCGACTAATTATTTTAACCTGGAAAGACAACAGTCAGGATGAAAACTTTTTCGCTATTGAACGGAAAGGGGAGTGGGGAGACTTCTCAAGAATAGCCACTGTGCTAAAAGATGTAACTTATTTCAGAGATACAACTACAGGTTTATTCCCTGGTGGTAACTTCTCATACAGAATTAAGGCATATAGCAGTAAAGACTCTGCTCACTCTAATATATCTACCACTACTACTTATTCGTTTGATTTACCAGCACCTTCTAATCTTACTGGTAATTATGATAAACCTCAGAGAGTTGTGAATCTGAACTGGGTTAATAATGATACCCAAGGTTTGATTAAGAATTTTGAAATTGAGCGCAGCGTTAATGATAAAAGCAATTTTGTAAGCATTGGAACAGTTCCTTCTACTCAAACTAATTTTACTGATTCTACTACTCAAATAAATAAGGTTTATTATTATAGAGTGGCTGGATTAAATAATGAAAAACAATACTCTGAATACTCAAACGAAATAGCAATAAGTACTTATTAAAAATTTTATGGTTGAATTTCAAAATATAAATGGCCAAACCAATAATATAACTTTCCTTAACAAAGAGAATCAAATTCAATATTATGTTTCACAAGAACTTCAGGAATTATTTAATACCATTTCTGATCTAATTCCTCTTTCATTAGTCAACAAAAATAAAGTAAAGTTATTATTAGATGAACGAAAAGAGATTATCTGGTTAAAAGATTCTGCTGAAAATATTCTTGTCGCAAATAAAAATTATTTTGAAATTACCGGATTAAATGATGCGGATATTCATAAAAAATCAGATGACTATTTGTTTTTCCCTTATCAAAAAGATTTGTTGAAGAATTTAACAGAATATGCAAAGACTATCCGTAAACCAATTATTATTCAGGGGTTTAAGTATTCTTCAACCGCAGTCCAAAACTTTCCACTTGTTATTTATCCTTTTATAGATAAACAAGGTAAGAATTATTATTTTTTTTACATTCTTTCAGAAGCTGTAAGCAGCACTTTAAGGGAAGATAGCTCAATAAAGATTTTAGATAATTTAAAGATTCCTTTTATTAAAATAGATCTAAATAAAAATATTATTGAATCTAATTCAGCCTTCAGTAAATTAATAAGGAATAAAGAGACAAATAACATCAATGAAATATTCAATTCAAATACTATAGAAAGATTAGATGAATTGTTAAAAACAGAAACTGAAGGTAAATCAATTTATATTGACGATACATTCTCTCTGTCTAGTATAGAATACTGTGATTATATCTTGAGGATATTCAATGATCAAAATGGGTATTTTTATATTCTTTTTTATCCCTTTAAGAATCATGATGATGTGAAAACTATTCTTCAACATAGAGGAAAAATGTTAGATTACTATATCCAAAATAGCCCTGAACCAATATTTGTTTTTGAAAAAGAGAGTTTAAAGTTTCTTGAGATTAATAAGTCAGCACTCAACTTGTATGGCTACAATCGTGATGAATTTTTGAAGCTTGATCTAACTGATTTATACTCCCCAGAAGATTTTCAATCTTTGATGGAATCTTTAAAAAATAGTACCAACGAAAAAACAACTCCTATATTCAAGCAGAAAACAAAAGATGGCAGAGACATATACGTACAATTGACTTATAATGATTTTAAGTATAATGATTTGGAGTCATTTTTCGTAATTGTGAAAGATATTACCAAAAATCTTTGGATTGAAAATGAAAATAAACTACTTAAGGAAATAATTGAAAACAGCTCCGATATAATTATTGAGACAGATGAATTTGGTTTTATAAAATCTATTAATAGCTCGGTAAACTCCATACTTGGATATGATAAAGATTTTCTTTTGGATTCATCATTTTCTTCATTAGTCCCAGATGATGAAAGAAGAACAATTAATACAAACCTGTTTGATGTAAAAATTAATTCAATAAAGGAATTAAAAACATCTATCAGAAAATCAGATGGTCAATTACTAAATGTTAAAATAACTTCAATCCCTGTCAGAAATATTAACGAAGAAATTAGTTCATTCAAAATAATTTGCAAGCCTGAAGAAAGTGAAAAAGCATATGAAGTACAGGAAGTGATAAAGGAGACTATTTTAGAGAAACCAGCTCCGGCGAAGAGCTCACCAAATAATTACAGTTCATTAAATAGTGAATTCCTTTCTGGTGTATTTCACGAGATATTAACACCGCTTAATGTTATCTTTGGTTTTACACAAGAAATTGTTGATGGATTAGAAAAACCTACTCCTGAACAAAAAGAAGCAGCAGACATAATAAGTCAGAATAGAATCAAATTACTTGATACAATGAATTCTATTGTTGAGTATTCTGAACTTATTTCAACTAAATCTGAACTGAAAATAACCGAATTTAGACTAGTTGATTTAATTGAAAGATTAGAAAAGCAGATCAAAGACATAGTAAGTACCTTTGGAATTCAATTTAATTTAGGTAAAATTTCTACCTCTCTTAAGGTTGAAAATGATCCGGAAAAATTAGAGCGGGTTATAATTGGACTTATAAAAATTGTCTGCAGAATATCTCAAGAGAAAAAAATATATCTCTCAACCTTTGCTTTAGATCAGGAGTTATTTTTACTTTCCGTAACAGATCAGTATAATTCATCATCCGAATATCTTACTAATACGCTCAATAAAATTTTTAATTTGCAAGTTGAACCAAGAGATGTTGGAGCTCCGAGATTAACGGTTCATTTGACAAAATTTTTTATGAATTTGCTCAAGATGAAGTTTGTTGATAAGATTAAGATAAATAACAGTATTGAGTCAGGCTTTTTATTGCCGTTGAAACTCATACAAACAGAAACACAAGAATATCAGGTTGATAAGAATTTAATAGAATCCAAGCAATTTGTTGTATCAGAAATTCCCGAAGCAGCTTCAAAAACTATAGCAGATGAATTAAATGTAAGCCCTGACCTTAAATCTGAAAAAATTGAAGAACCGAAAAAATCAACAATAGATTTATCAACGCTCACTTGTCTTTACATTGAAGACCAGATTGACTCACAGGTTTTATTTAAGGTTCAATTGAAAGAACTGAAAGAAATTGTTCTTGCTCCGAGTTTTGAAGAAGCTCTTCCTCATATTGAAAGCCGAAAATTTGATTTTATTGTTATAGATATAAACCTCGAAGGGGAGTATAATGGATTAGATGCTTTGAAGTTGATAAGAAAAATTCCTGGTTATGAAAAAACTCCAATTTTTGCTTCTACCGCATATATTCTTCCCGGTAATAAAGAAAAATTTATAGCTGCTGGTTTTAATAATTTTATAGATAAACCAATCTTTAAAGAAAGAATAATTCAATCTTTGTCAGAAATTCTATCCAATTAATTTATCACCCTCTTCAGATTTTTTCTAAAAGTTTGACTTGACTTTTATTTTTGTGTGGATTAAGTTTACCATACAAATGTATGGTATTTTAGAGTAAGAGTAAGAGTAAGAGAAAGAGAAAGAGAAAAAATATCTTACTCTTAATCTTACTCATACTCTTACTCTTTTAATGTTTCAACTATGAAAAAAGAACTAACACAAATACAGAAAAAAATTCTGGATTTTCTGATTGAACAGAAAATTTCAAAAGGCATTCCACC
>CALEBT010000019.1 GCA_937942875.1 uncultured Ignavibacterium sp.
ATTTAACAATAAAATTTTCATTGATACTTGATTGGAATATTTCTTCTGAAGTGGTTATTTTAATAAAAAAAATATGAACTGTTTATGGGGAAAAAGATATCAAAAACATTCCTTCCTCAAGCCCTTCAGAAAAAGGAATGCCGAGTCGGTGGGTAAGGCAAAGAAAAGGTAAAAAAATGCCCCGCTTAGTGCGAGGCGAACTCAATGAGCAAAGCTCACTACGGAATAATCCTTATTGTGATTTGCTTCTGAAACAAAACTAAAAAATATAAAGGAGAATTGCAAAATGGAATTCAAAAAAATCCTCGGACTTGATATCGGAACAAATTCTATAGGTTGTGCATTGTTAAGTCTTCCCAAATCCATCGATGATTACGGAAAAGGAGGAAGATTAGAATGGCTAACTAGTCGTATCATACCATTTGATACAGATTATATGAAAGCTTTTATTGAAGGTAAGAATGGTTTGCCCCAAGTGATTACACCAGCTGGTAAGCGAAGACAAAAACGCGGTTCACGAAGGTTAAAGCATAGGTATAAATTGCGTAGGTCCAGATTGATTAGGGTCTTCAAAAGTATTAACTGGCTTTCAGACGAATTCCCTCTTGACAATGCTAAACGAATAAAAGAAATAATAGCTGATGAAGGAAAGTTTAGTTTTAGAATAAGTGACTATGTACCAATTTCAGATGAAAGTTATGGGGAATTTTATAGAGAATTTGGTTATTCTGAAAATGAAATCGAACTAGTGATCGATGAAATTAATTTTCGAAGAAAAACAAAAGGTAAAAAGAAAAATCCAGAGATTAAGCTTCTTCCCGAAGATTGGGTAGTCTATTATTTACGTAAAAAAGCCTTAATAAAACCAATCACTAAGGAAGAGCTAATAAGAATCATTTATCTTTTTAATCAGCGAAGAGGATTTAAAAGTAGCAGAAAAGACCTCGCCGAAACAACCGTTTTGGACTATAATGAATTTGCAAAGAAATTGGCTGATAAAGAAAAATATGTGGCTGAAAATTATGAAACCAAGTTTGTTTCAATAACGAAGGTTAAAGAAGTAGTTGAACTTAAAACTGAGGGTAGAAAGGGCAAAAAGAAATTTAAGGTAATATTAGAAGACCCAAGAATTGAGCCCTATGAAATTGAGAGAAAATATAAGCCTGACTGGGAGGGGAAAGAATATACTTTCTTAATTACTCAAAAATTGACAAAAGGAAAACTTAAACAGAATAATCCCGAGATTCCCAAAGAGGAAGATTGGGAACTTTGTACTACTGCGCTTGATAATAGAATGGGGGATAAACATCCTGGAGAATTTTTTTTCGACGAATTATTAAAAGCTTTTTTAGAAAAACGAGATTATAAAATTCGCCAATACCCCGTCTATCGCTGGCGTTACAAAAAAGAACTCGAATTTATCTGGAATAAACAATGTCAGTTTAATCCCGAGCTAAATACTTTAAACTTCAATAAAGAGATTCTCAGAAAATTAGCTACAGTGCTATATCCATCACAGAGTAAATTCTTCGGACCGAAAATAAAAGAATTTGAGAATAATGATTTGCTACATATAATCAGCGAAGATATTATTTACTATCAACGTGATCTCAAATCCCAAAAATCTTTAATCAGTGAATGCAGGTATGAAAAAAGAAAAGGAATTGATGGAGAGATTTATGGTCTAAAGTGTATTCCTAAATCTTCACCACTTTATCAAGAATTTAGGATCTGGCAAGATATACATAATATCAGAGTATTAAAGAAAGAAAGTGAAATCAATGGTAAAAAGAAAATAAATATCGATGAGACACATATTTATATAAATGAAAATATTAAGGAAAAACTTTTTGAATTATTTAATAATAAGGATAGCGTAAGTGAAAAGGACATTTTAGAATTAATTAGTCAGAATACAATTAACAATGGAATTAAAATTAGTAAGAAAGAAGAAGAAACAACCCATATAATAAATTTATTCACAAATAGAAAAGAACTTAAAGGAAATGAGACCAAAAACAGATATAGAAAAGTATTCAAAAAATTTGGTTTCGATGGGGAATACATTCTCAATCATCCAGCAAAATTAAACAGACTTTGGCACAGTGATTATTCAAATGACTATGTAGATAAGGAAAAAACCGAAAAAAGCATCTTAAGCGCATTGGGTTGGAAAAATCTAAATGGAAAATGCGAAAAATCAAAAAATTATGACATTTTTAACTTACCTTTGGAAGTCGCTAAAGCAATTGCTAACCTTCCTCCAATAAAAAAAGAATATGGGGCATATTCTGCTTTAGCAATTCGTAAGATGCTTGTTGTTATGAGAGAGGGCAAATACTGGCAAAATCCAATTGAAATTGTAAAAGATTCGGAAAAAATATCTTTAGATTTATTCAACAAAAAGCTTAATGAACTAAATAATAATGAGAAAAAAGTACTTGAGAGATATTTGCAAACTTTAAAGGATATAATAAAAACATCTTCAATTATAAAGGAAAAGCTTAACGAAATTAACCATAATCCTCATAAATTAGAATTAGTTTCTGATCAAGATTTAGAAAAACAAGTGCTTAAAAGTTTTTTGGAGAAAAAAAATGAATTTGACTATTTAAAGGGATTGAAAACTTATCAAGCTGGTTATTTGATTTATGGAAAACACTCCGAGAAAGATGTTCCCACTATCAATTCCCCTGATGAATTTGGTGAATATATTAGGAAAGAATTACCTAATAACAGCCTGCGTAATCCTATTGTTGAACAAGTGATTCGCGAAACTATGCTTATTGTAAGAGATGTTTGGAGAAGTTTTGGAACACTTGATGAAATCCATATAGAATTAGGAAGGGAACTCAGAAATAACTCTGAAGAGAGAAAGAAAATTTCTGAATTACAGGATAAGAATTTTCAAGAAAAGGAAAGAGCGCGCAAACTTCTAAAAGAACTTCTCAACAGTACAAATTTTGAACATTATGATGAAAATGGGAATAAGATTTCTGCTTCATTTACAGTAAAACCAAATCCAGATAATCCACTTGATATTGAAAAATTCAGAATCTGGAAAAATCAATCTGGATTAACAGATGAAGAACTGAATAAAAAGCTTAAAGACGAAAAAATTCCCACTGAACTAGAAGTTAAAAAATATATTTTATGGTTAACTCAAAAATGTCGTTCTCCTTACACTGGTAAAATTATTCCTCTTAGCAAGTTATTTGATTCTAATCTATATGAAATCGAGCATATTATTCCTCGTTCTAAAATGAAGAATGATTCAATGAACAATCTTGTCATATGTGAGTTGGGTGTTAATAAAGCTAAAGGAGACAGATTGGCAGCAAATTTTATTTCAGAAAGCAATGGCAAATGTAAATTTGGAGAAGTAGAATACACATTACTGACATACGAAGATTACCTGCAATACTGCAAGGATACATTTAAATATCAAAAAGCAAAGTATAAAAATTTATTAGCTACTGAACCCCCAGAAGATTTTATTGAACGACAAATTAATGATACCAGATATATTGGTCGTAAATTGGCTGAACTATTAACTCCAGTAGTAAAAGATTCTAAAAACATTATTTTTACTATAGGAAGCATTACATCAGAACTTAAAATAAATTGGGGGTTAAATGAGGTATGGAAAGATATATTAAAACCACGATTCAAGCGTCTTGAAAATATTATAAATAAAGAACTCATTTTCCAAGACGAAGATGATCCAAATAAATATCATTTCGATTTATCTATAAACCCAAAACTTGAAAAAGAAGGTTTAAAGCGACTAGACCATCGTCATCACGCTCTTGATGCTACAATTATAGCTGCTACTACTCATGAGCATGTTCGATATTTAAATACGCTTAATGCAGCAGATAATGATGAAAAAAAGAGGCAATATTTTTTATCTTTATGTAAACATAAAATTCGCGATTTTAAGCTTCCATGGGAAAACTTCACTTCTGAAGTTAAGAGTAAATTGCTATCCTGCGTTGTCTCATACAAGGAATCAAAGCCAATCCTTTCAAACCCTTTTAATAAATATTTAAAATGGGAGTATAAAAATGGTAAATGGCAAAAGGAATTTGTAATTCAAAATAAAAATGATAGATGGAAAGCAGTAAGAAGATCAATGTTCAAGGAACCTATTGGAACCGTCTGGATTAAAAAAATTAAAGAAGTAAGTTTAAGAGAAGCTATTAAGATTCAGGCTATTTGGGAAGAAGTTAAAAATGATCCTGTTCGTAAAAAGAAAGAAAAATATATTTATGATGATTACGCTCAAAAGGTAATAGCAAAAGTTGTTCAAGAATTGGGATTAAGTAGTTCTATGAGCAAGCAAGACGATGAAAAAATAAATAAATTTATAAATGAAGCTAAAGTTTCAGCTGTTGATAATAAAAATTTGAAAGCTACCAATAAAACAATTTATAATCTTGGGGGCAGATTTTATGAGAAAATAAAAGTTGCAGAATATGTCCTTTACAAGGCCAAGCGAATGAGCTTGGACAAAAAAGAATATATAGAAAAGCTATCTCTACAGAAAATGTATAATGATTTACCAAATTTTATCCTTGAGAAATCCATTTTAGATAATTATCCAGAAATACTTAAAGAACTAAAGGTGGATAAAAAATATGTCATAGAACCTCATAAAAAGAATAATCCAGTTAATCGTTTATTACTTGAGCATATTCTTGAATACCATAATAATCCTAAAGAGGCTTTCAGCGCGGAGGGCATTGAAAAGCTAAATAAAAAAGCTATCAATAAAATCGGTAAACCTATAAAATCAATAACCCGGTTAGATGGGGACATAAATGAAGAAGAAATCTTCAGAGGCGCTGTATTTGAAACAGATAAAGGCAGTAATGTATATTTTGTTATGTATGAGAATAATCAAACAAAAGATCGTGAATTTTTAAAGCCAAATCCTTCAATATCAGTCTTAAAAGCAATAGAACATAAAAATAAAATTGATTCTTTTGCACCAAATCGTCAGGGATTTTCTAGAATTATTTTATCGCCGGGCGATTTAGTTTATGTCCCCACAAATGATCAATATGCTCTTATCAAAGAAAACTCTTCAAATGAAAAAATAATCAACTGGAATGATAATGAGTTTATCTCAAATAGAATTTATCAAGTCAAAAAGGTTACCGGAAACTGGTGCTATTTTCTAAAGAATGATATAGCAAGTTTAATTCTTTCTTATTCAGCAAGTGATGGTATTGGTGAATTTGAAAGCCAAAATATAAGTGAATACTCGGTAGACGATCCACCAATTAGAATAAAAGATGTTTGTATCAAAATTAGAGTTGACAGATTAGGAAATGTTATACCGTTGTAAATAAAAAGTTGCTGATGTAATGTGTAAAAATTTCAACCATTATCATTTAAATTAAAAATATAGAGTTTCAGTTTATCAATTTTCAAAGGCATAATATTTGAAAAATTTGTTATCAAAAAAGATAACATATGATAAAACGAACTCTATATTTTGGCAATCCTGCATATCTTTCGATGAAAAATATGCAGATGATGATAAGGTTGCTTAGTTCAGATAAAAGTGATGAGTCCTTGGATAATGACGAAAATGAAAAATATAAAGATCGAAACAATAAGAATGCAATCCCGATAGAAGATATCGGGATAGTAATTCTGGATAATCAGCAAATAACAATAACGCAAGGACTTCTGTCATCTTTACTCGAAAATAATTCTGCTGTTGTATCTTGTGACAACAAACATCATCCAGCCGGCTTATTCCTGCCTTTGGAAAGTAACCTTGAACAAAGTCAGAGATTCCAGGAACAAATTGAAGCATCTGTCCCCTTGAAAAAACAACTATGGCAGCAAACTATTTCTTCGAAAATTTTAAATCAGGCATTGCTGCTCAATAAAATTGGTGTAAAGTCTGATAATATGAAAAAATGGGCTCGTGATGTTAAGTCGGGTGATCCTGATAATCTTGAAGGAAGAGCAGCTGCTTATTACTGGAAAAATTTATTTCCCGAAGAACTCAAATTCCAGCGGGATAGATACGGAGAGCCACCAAATAATTTATTGAATTACGGATATGCAATCCTCAGAGCAGTTGTGGCTCGCTCACTTGTTGCTTCGGGTTTATTGCCAACACTTGGAATACATCATCATAATAAATACAATGCTTTTTGTCTTGCCGATGATATTATGGAGCCTTACCGACCTTTTGTGGACGATATTGTAGTAGCATTAGTAAGGGATGGAGAAGATTTTACAGAACTTACTCCATCAATAAAAAAACAATTATTGACTATACCTGTAATTGATGTCTTTATTGAAGAACAAAAAAGACCGCTGATGATTGCTGTACAGCGCACCACTGCGGCTCTTGCAAAATGTTTTTCCGGCAATCAAAGAAAGATTATTTATCCGGTTTTTAGATTATGAGATTAAATCAATACAGAATAATGTGGATACTTGTATTATTTGACCTTCCGACAGATACACCGAAGGATAGAAAAGCTTATGCAAGGTTCAGAAAAGAACTGATTAAAGATGGTTTCAATATGTTTCAGTTTTCAATTTATGCGAGGCATTGTGCAAGTAAAGAGAATATGCAGGTACATGTTAAAAGAGTAAGGGAAATTCTTCCTTCAAAAGGTCATGTCGGGATATTAAAAATAACAGACAAACAATTCGGAATGATGGAAATTTTTTATGGAAAGAAAAAAGAAGACAGCGGTTTTATAGAATCTCACCAGTTAGAGTTGTTTTAAAGAAGGGCTGAATTTTCGGATAGAATTCAGCCCTTGAAATGATATTAAAACCAGTAGTTTAATTTTTTCAATCCTAAAATTTCCGTAAGTAATTGTTTTATAAAGAGGTAAAACCAAATGAGTTGGTTTTAATATCCTCAAAGAACAAGTTGAAAGCAAATCACAACGTAAGGACTTATGTATAACTCACTTTCTTGTTGGTTTTAATATCCTCAAAGAACAAGTTGAAAGCAAATCACAACGCACTTCATCTAACAGAAGTTCTGCTATTTGTTGGTTTTAATATCCTCAAAGAACAAGTTGAAAGCAAATCACAAC
>CALEBT010000020.1 GCA_937942875.1 uncultured Ignavibacterium sp.
TGATTCCGATGGGAAACTTTTTTATGATAGGAAAGAGTGACTTGTATTATGCTGTAAATATTTCTGAAAATAAAATAAGATTCAGTAAATATCTGTTCAGTGATTCTGAAAAATATATAAAAGCACTAATACCTTTTATGCTTGAGCAGCGATTACTTTATGAGTTAGCTTTTAACAAAACGGAGAATGCAAAAATTTTATTAAATGAGATCCATAAGCTTTTCTCTGAACATAGTTTCTCTGAGGTTACATTAAGAGAATTAATTAAGAATAAAATTCTTTAATCCCTAAAATCAATTATGAAAACAGAAAATAAATTAAATACAATCCATAATTTTTTCTTCAAATATTATCATATACTATCAGGCATATTTGTTTTTGTTGTTTATTTTTTGACCACATCCCGCTCCATCGGTGAAATAGATTCCGGTGAACTGGCAGCTGTTCAGGCAACCTGGGGAATTGCTCATCCAACAGGTTACCCTTTGTTCGCTATTACAGGTTATATCTATTCCAAACTTCCGATTGCTGAACCATTGATATTCCAACTTAATTTGCTTCAGTGCGTCTTTAATTCACTTACCGTTATTGTGCTTATAAAAATAGTTGAAAACATTCTTCTGAACTTTAAATTCTTTTTCAATGAAAAGAGATTCCCGGCATTTTTTCAGATAGAGTTTAATCAATGGAATATTATTATAATTTCAATAATTGGCGGGTTAACTTATGCATTCAGTGTTACATTCTGGAAGCAGTCAACACGAGTTGAGGTTTACTCTCTTCAGATATTTCTTACCTCACTGATATTATATTTTCTTTTGGATGTTTTGATAAAGCATCTAAAATCTGAATTGTTGCCAAACAAAAAGTGGTACATAATATCTGTTCTTATTGGTTTGGCTTTTTCAAATCATTTAATGACACTTTATCTTTTGCCAGCAACGGTTTATTTGTTTTTCTTAGTCAATCGCATTGATAAAAAATCTATATTTTTCTTTGTAAAATTATTTCTAATATCATTTTCTATTTCATTTGCTTTTTACCTTTTAATGATGTTTAGGGCACAAAGCAATCCGGAATTTACTTTTATGAATGAACCAAAATCCTTCCCGGCACTTGTTGATTATGTAAGAGGGAAGTATTACGAAAGTAAAATGTTTCAGGGACCGGAATCATTCAGGCAACAGACATTACAGTTTTTAAATATCCTAAGCTTTAATAAACAGACTGGTTTTACGGGTGGAGAGTTTGGATTTCTGATATTCACTGTTTTCAGCGGACTAATTTTTGTGATTAGCTTTATGAAGCGACTAAGATTGTTTTACGCTCTCATAATTGTAACTTCCTTGTTTTTTGTTCTCAATTATTCCATACCCGATATTGATGAATATTTCCTTGTGATATTTTTACTATTCTCAATTGCTTCTGCTATTATTATTGGAGTGGTTGTAACTGTTTCGAAAAGATCGCAGCCAATTCTATTAGCAGCATTTTTAGTGATAATTTTTTTACAGCTTTATTTGAATTTCCCTGATATTGATCGCAGCAAAGATTATGTAATTGAAGATTATGCAAGAGAAGTTCTGAATAATATTCCACCTGATAGAATATTAATTACCAGTGATTGGCCTCTTTTTGCAGCCCCATCATTTTTCCTTCAATATGCACTTGGTTACAGAAAAGATGTTGAAGTGTTAGGTGTTGAAATGCTTCCTCTTTCTTCTTATAAAATTGATGTAAAGAAAAAATATGGGTCGGTAGAAAATCTCTTAAAGGATGATTATTACATAACTTTTGATGTCTTTAAGGATTATATAAAAAAGGGCAAATATAATTTGGGAAATAAAACACTCATTCCAGAAGGTCTTTGTTTCAGAATGTCGAATGATAGTTCTTACTTCGCAAACTACATCATTCCGAAGAAAATGAGATTTTTGGCTAAGAGAAAAATTTTTCACGATTATATTTACCATCTTACAGGATTTATGATTGAAGCAAGAGCAAGATATGAGATAGAACACGGAAAAATTGATAAAGCAAAATATTTACTTTCATTTATACAAGAAGAATATCCTGATTATTTAATCAGTTCAGATCTGAAATTTTACTTAGATAAGTAAAAAGATTTAAGAAAATATTACTCATCAAGTAAGAAAATATTTCCGGTTCAAATTAGTAGCTAAACAACACACATAATTAAATAGGAAATATTTACCGAATTTCAGTAAAAATTATCGGGAAAAATTTCTAAACAAGAGCATTTCAATCATTTAACAACTAAAAAACATCCTTTTGCCAAATCCTATCTTGCCGGTTTATGCTGGCACAATTCTTTGAACAATACCACCAGAAATCAAAATTAAATGCTCTGACAAACGATGGAAACAAAAAGATGTTCTTGTAAATATTGCTTGTAGAATTTGCCGATAAGAAAATAATCATTCAAAAAAACATAAATAGTTTAGCAAATAACATCGGCACAGAATTTAAATAAGAAAAATTGAGCGAGGCAAAATAAAATGGGACAACAACAGTTACTTCTAATAGTTTTAGGTGTATTAATAGTCGGGATTGCTATTTTACTAGGTGTATATGTTTTTCAAGCATCATCAGTTGAAAATAAAAGAGATGTGGTAATAAATGAAAGTGTAAACGTAGCTTCATTGGCATTGCAATATTATAAAAAGGCAAAACTTTATGGTGGTGGTCAATATTCATTTACTGGTTGGGATATACCCAATGAATTGAAGAATACAAATAATGGTACTTATACTGCTCAAGTCTATTCTGATAGTGTTATAATTACTGGCACTGGAAATGAATATGTTACCTCAGGAGTTTTAGTCCAAGTTAAAACAAGAGTTAATTCACAAGGTATCTTTACAGAAGTAATAAATTAAATAATTCATTCACACAACAAATATAAGGAGATCTAAAATGG
>CALEBT010000021.1 GCA_937942875.1 uncultured Ignavibacterium sp.
ACTCTCCCAATCCTGGTTTATGCTGATTGAGAGAGTTTATAAAAATCTGATAATCAAATGGAATGAGAACTTGCCCCAGATCAAAAACAATTGCAGAATATTTTCTTTTTATCATTCAGAAATTGTAAAAATTTCGTCTGAAAGATTTGTATTAACTTTTATGCTGCTAACTGTAACTTCCACTGCCTGAGGTCCGAAAGATTGTTTTAACTTATGCGGGAACTTTACACCTGCAACTTCTTTGTAATCAGAATATTCGATTGTTTGTTCCATAGTGCCCATTTGGGATTGGACTGTTTTTTTCTCAAGAACTTTTAATCCAGTCTCATCATCGAAATAGTATTTTGAAGTAGTTCCACTTTTGGAAGTAAGTTTAATAATATGGCAAGGTTTTTCGTTAACGTTTTCGGTTCCCTCAAAGGTGAAAGTTACTCCATATTCTTCAGGGTTTAATAATAATTCCATAGCTGATTCAATTTTTAATTGCTCGAGCTGTTCTCCCGTAACATCCATTTTCTGATCACCAAATTTCATTACTGCTTTTTCTCCGTCAAAAATTAAAACCTGATCCATTCCGGCAACTTTTATTTCCTGTCTGAATTTATTCGGAGCTTTTTGTTTTATAATAAGAGTAATTGTTTGCTCCATTGCAGTTCCCCGCATAATAGTGGTTCTGTCAGAAATGTTTTTCAGGTTCTCTGCACCACCAATTGCCGAAATATATTTATTAATTATCTCTTTGGGATCAACAGTAGCTTCCTGTTCCTGAGGGAATACATTGATAGTTAATAAACCAATTAAAAAAACAAAAGTTAAAAATATTTTAGTTTGCATTTTGTCATCCTTAATTTATTTTGCTAAGCAAAAATAAGTATTAGAATCCTAATAATTTCATTAACAATTTTTAAATTATTTATATGAAAAATTTTGGTTTGATTATAAAGATATTATTATTTCTTGTAGTGATTATATCCATAGATATTATTGGACAAGTTTATTCAATCAGAGGAAGAATTTTTGATAAAGAAAAGAATGTCCCATTAAGTTATGCAAATATCAGAGTGGCTGAAACAACAACAGGAACCTCTTCAAATTCAAATGGAGAATTTGAATTAAAACTTGAATCGGGGGATTATATTCTAATTTCTTCATTTATCGGATATATTTCTGATACAACCCTAATAAAAATCGATAGGGATATTTCAAATCTAAAAATTGCATTAAATCCAACTGAAATAAATTTACCTGAGGTTGTAGTTATACCTGGTGAAAATCCAGCCCTTGAAATTATTCGTAAAGCAATAGTTAAAAGGAAAGAGAGAGATAGAATCCTGAGTAATTATGAATTTGAGTCTTTTGCAAAAGGCACTATAAAAACTACTGACTTTATTACAGCAACTACAAATGCTTTTAGTATGGGTCTTGGTAATTCAGATACGAGCGAACTTAAAGTAACAGGCATTCTGGAGAGTCATAGCAAAGGATATTTTGCAAAGCCTAATTATTATAAAGAAATTATTCTTGCAAGAAAACAATCGTCAAACTTCCCTGCCTCTGTAAATATTCTCACCGGCGGAAGATTAGTTCAAAACTTCTATAATGATGATATTAACTTTTTTGGAAGAAAGCTGCCGGGAATTTTATCCGATGATGCATTAAATTATTACTATTTCAATATTGAAAAATTTACAGCAATAAATAATGAGAAAGTCTATCAGATTCATATCGAGCCAAACGATTCTTTAGATCCTGGTTTCATAGGTAAAATCTTTATTCTTGAAAATTCATACGAATTGTTGCGAGTTGATTTATTATTAAATAAAGCTGCAAACTTTGGAGGTCTTTTTGAATCAGTCGAAATTATTCAACAGTTTGACCGATTTGATTATGTAATGATGCCCGTAGATTACAGACTTATGGTAAAAGCAAATTTCTTAGGTTTAGCCCGTTTCGGATTTGAATTAAATACTATTCTCTTCAATTATAAAATTAATTCAATTATAGATGATAAAGTCTTTTCGAAAGCAATAATTTCGGTTCTTCCGGACGCTGATAAAAAGAATCCTGAATATTGGAATCTTATTCAGACTATTCCTAATACCGAAGAAGAAATTGAGGCTTTTAGAATAATAGATAGTTTGCAAAGTATTCCTAAAAAATTCTGGGATGAATTCTCAGTGCTCAATCCAAGAATTTACATTTCAGAAAAATTGTCAACTTCCGGTCCATTAGGGATGTATCATTTTAATCGTGTTGAAGGACACTCTATTGACTTTGGAATTTTTGTAAATGAAATGTTTGATAACAGATTTAACTCAAAATTGCTCTTAAATTATGGATTTTCGGATAAAAGATTTAAGCAAGAACTGAACACTACTTTTTTAATTGGTGACTATAGAACAACGAGAATTGATTTTAATCTATTTAATACAAAAAGAACTCTTTTGAAGAACCAAAATGGATTATCTGAGTTCTATAATACCATAACTGCACTTTTTATCAAAGATGACGACAAAGACTATTTTTATCAAAAGGGATTTGAATTTGAATTGCAAACTGAACTTATCTCAATACTGAAGACTAAATTTTCATTCATAAATAAAGTTGAAAAGAGTGCAGTCAAAAACACTGATTTTTCATTCTTCAAAAGAAGTTTACAATTTCAGGAAAATCCCCCTATCGCTGAAGGAAAAACTAATTTATTGGGAATTCAGTTAAATTTTGATTTTAGAGATTATATCGAAGATGGTTATTTCAGAAGAAGAACTTCATTTGGCAGAGACTACTTTTTATTTTCAATTGGATTAAAATATTCAAGTGAAAATTTTCTAAATAGTGATTTTTCTTTCAAGCAAATCGAGTTTTCTTATCAAACTCTAATACGTACTTTCAGCTTTTCTTTTTTGACAATGAGACTATTTGGTGGTTTATCAGATGGCAATGTCCCAATTCAGCAAATGTATCCATTACCAGGAAATCCAAGTTATTTATCCTCCTCATTTACTTTCAGGACATTAAGTACTTACGAAGTTTTCGGCGATCAAGTAGTTTATTTTAATCTTGAGCACGATTTCAGAGATGAATTATTCAGAGCATTAAATCTTGACTTACTAACTAAATTCGATTTACAACTTAACACTTTTTTAAATGGTGGTTGGAGTAATCTCAAATCCAATTTATTAGATTTTAATCTGTTTCCCGTAAAGAATCTCAAAAAGCCACTGTTTGAAATTGGCTTTGGTTTGAAAAAGGGTTTTATACCTTTAGAACTTGAATTTGCGTGGAAAATAACAAATCGAGTAGGAAAGACTTTCAGAATTAGTTTAAACTCATTAATAAACTTTTAGAACAAAGGAATATTTCTTGACAAAGTGAGCTTATACCATTATTTTTGCTCACAATTTTTTTGATATTCCGTGATAGCTCTCCCGATGGACATCGGGACGGCTGTTAACTGAAGAAAGATAAATATTGATATTCCGCGATAGCTCTCCCGATGGACATCGGGACGGCTGTTAACCGAAGAAAGATAAATATTGATATTCCGCGATAGCTCAATGGTGGAGCATTCGGCTGTTAACCGAAGGGTTGCAGGTTCGAGTCCTGCTCGCGGAGCTAACATACTTAACCTCAGATTACACTGAGGTTTTTTATTTATGTATTGCGTTTATGTTTTATTTTCTGAAATTCATAATAAAATCTACATCGGGCAAACTGAGAACCTACAACGTAGATTATTTGAACATAACAACGGCTTGTTATCAACTTACACTAAAAGATACCTACCCTGGACTGTCATTTACTCTGAAGAGTATCCTTCCAGAAGTCAAGCTCTAAAAAGAGAAAAACAACTCAAAAGCCAAAAAGGAAGAGAATTTATCTGGAATTTGGTCAGGCAGAAATTTCAAAAATAATATCTGGTTGCAGGTTCGATCCGTTAGCTAACGGACTGCTCGCGGAGCTAACATACTTAACCTCAGATTACACTGAGGTTTTTTATTTATGAAAAGTAATTTTTATCCTATTCTTGATTTTACCTACTTATCCAAGTTTTTACCATTTACATATACTTCAACTAATGAAATTACCCCATCACGTTTGAATATGTGATTGCTAAATTTTTCATCTAATTCTAAATTATCTCCAACTATTTCTTCACCATCTTTTTTATGAATAACTGCATTTTCTTTATCCGATATGGCAAAAACAAATGGAACCTGACAAAATGTAATTGCAAATGAATCTTTGGAGCAATTTATTCTTTGTTCTTTCCCAATTATGTCATAGTATTTGAACACTTCTTCTTTAGATAAGAATTCATCTCTTCTCAGCAGTGTTGGTTGAATTAAAATTTTACCGGATTTTATTAGCAAACCTAATTCTCTAAATCTTGAAATAATATCTTCTTTTACCTGCCCGGTCATACCTGGTTGCTGAGCACCTGTAAATGAAGGTGTATGTGAATATGGATCTGTCGGGAATGCACCATAAAGATCAGGTTGTTTCTCAA
>CALEBT010000022.1 GCA_937942875.1 uncultured Ignavibacterium sp.
CAAGCCGGGATATATCTTTAATTCCATCCAACTTTAATCTTATAAGATTTTCTTCGGAAGGACAATCCATTTTAGATATGTGGAAAACAGTTTTGTGCATAGTAACAGAGAAATTAAGATTCAATAAAAATTAACTTCATAGCCAGCAAACTTTCCATTTTCATAATTAAACTTTGCGCTGAAAAATTTGTCCTGGAATAACCATGGAATAAAAATTTTATCACCTTCCCAAAGATTTATTTCTGTGAATATTTTATTTAATGATGAGATTATTTAACCTTTATATTATTCGTTTCTTACTTTTGTAAAGATGAATTAAATTTCTTTCTGCTATTCGGAAGCCAGTTCCGTGATTTCTAACACCACCCGATGTTTTCAAATGCATTCTTATGTCAAGAAAAATTTCATTTCTTCGAAATGATTCTAGAAAGTTTTCAGGAGTTGGGTGTTCCAAAAGGTAAGCTTCATTGAACCAAAAGAGCTCTGTTTCATTTTCGATTTTTGAGTCTGCGTATATCAATAACAATCTATCAAGCTTAGTCATAAACTTCCCGGCAATTACATAAGTACTCCACTCTGCTATAGTCTCTTTCTCAAAATCATTTTTCAGAATGATTAAATTTCTGTCAGCATCAATTTCTATTTTAAAACCTTGGGAATTTGAAGATCCTGAACTAACTGTGCTGTATAAAGATTTTCGTTCAGAGTTATCTATGTAGCCAAATTTTGATATAACTTCTTTTTGTTTAATTCTCCACACACCTCTGTTGAAAGTAAAAAGAGTTATCAGCGCATTGGCATTTCTTCTTGTTCCTTTAATTTCTACTCGTCCACCAATATCTGGGATAGCTAGATTAGTTTCTCTAATGCCAAGTTCACTTTCTAATAAGTGACCAATACCTGTTGGTCCCCTTCTTACAGAAGGAATAAACCCCTTTTTTTCTAATGCCTTTATTTTTAATGTTAATTCCTTAAATGTCATATAGAATTATTGTTTTTGACATATTACTATATATTCATTTCTCATCGTTGTTGATGTTTTCCCGACAATGTTTGATGGACTATTTCTCAAAGGCATCCTTTTGTTTGGAATGTTTCTTATTATCGTTTCAATATGTGTAAATCCATTTTCCTTTAAAAATTCTACAGTAATTTCATCATTAGGTATAGTGATCCCTTTTACTGTCCTATTACCAACAACAAAACAAGCAAATCCTTTTCTTCTTACAACATCAGAAATATTTTTTATTGAAGCTTGAAAATCTAAATAGAACGATATCACATCTAATACTCTATCTTTATCTTTACTCGCTAAAGTATCAATCAAATCATTTAAAATTACGCTTTTAAAAGTTGATTGTTTTTTTTTCTTTATTCCTCCCATAAGTTTTTTATCAACTTGATTTGCATCCTCATAACCCAGCCATTCATTTGCAAGTCTTGAGAATTGTCCATAAGCTACGGTTGTTCTTGAATCTCCGTAAGGAGGAGAGGTTAATACTATGTCAACACTTTGATGAGGTAAAATATTTGATGGAATATTAACGACAGAGTTAAAATCATATACTCTTGATTCAACATTTTCTGGACAAGCTTTTTGGAACTCAATTAATCCAATTCTATTTCTTGAAAGTTTTGATGTCATTAGTCCAAACACATCAATATCATTTCTCTCCTCGATATTTTTGATTCTTACGAGCTTAAATTCACCTGATTTAATTAATGAAGACTCTCTTACAGTTTCGCTAAATGCAACCTTGAAAAAGTTTTTAATTTTTTCATCATTTATATTTTCAATATAGTTTAAGATTAGAGCTAACTTTATTTGAGAATTTTTAGAGAACCAATAATCAATATTTTTTATATTAGGCGGCTTGAAAGAGTGAGCATTCTCTGGATGAAAATTTAACTTAAACACATAATCAGCAAAATCGTGAAGAAACAAATCCAAAATTTGAATATCAATTTTAGTCGTTTTTGATTTTGCAATTAGTCTTGCCAGCGGATTAATATCAGTACCAATTGAATTTATACCTCGCAGACTAGCCTCAACTAAGGAGGTTCCGCTTCCACAAAAAGGATCAAATAGTAAACTTGCTTTTCCTCCGTAGTTTTCTAAAATTCTTCTGGCAACTTGTGGTATCATCATCGCCGGATATGAATGAAAGCAATGGGTAAAATCCTTTGTATTTGCCTTATTAAAATCCCACGAATAGTCAATTCTCTTGTTTGAAAATGTTGAATATGCGAACGAACCCTCTTTAATTAATTTGTTTGTGTCTTTTATATTGTAAACAAGTGGATTCTTTGTTTCTTGTCTATTTATTTTGTTTGTTTTCATTAGTTGAAATCTTTGATTAAAACTTTTGATAAGATTTGATTCTAAATTACCATATATATTCTTAATTCTACTTTTGCCTTTCAATAAAAATTAACTTCATAGCCGACAAACTTTCCATTTTCATAATTAAACTTTGCGCTGAAAAATTTGTCCTGGAATAACCATGGAATAAAAATTTTATCACCTTCCCATAAATTTATTTCTGTGAGTTTATCATTTGGTA
>CALEBT010000023.1 GCA_937942875.1 uncultured Ignavibacterium sp.
TAAAATATTTTATTGAAAATAAAGTTTCCAAGCCCGTAATTATTCTAAAAGGTGGAAGAACAGAAAGCGGTATAAAGGCAGCCTCTTCTCACACAGGAGCTATTGCAAGCTCTGATAAAGTTGTTGATGCTGTATTAAAACAATTTGGAATTATTCGGGTTGATAACCTGAATGATATGTTTAACACTGCAAAAGGGTTCGAAGAATTTCCCATTCCAAAAGGTAAAAGAGTTGCAATAATTACAAATGCCGGGGGTCCAGCTATTTTAACAGTTGATTCATTAGAAAATAATAATCTTGTTTTATCTGACTTGTCTGAAATGACAAAACAAAAACTTCGACAAATTGTTCATCCTGAAGGAAGTGTTAATAATCCTGTTGATTTATTACCTGGTGGAACTGCTGAACAATTCAAATCTGTAGTTGAAACGCTTCTTGAAGATGATAATGTGGACTCTGTTATTTCTGTTTTTGTTGAACCAATAATGGTTAAAGCTTTTCCTGTTGTTGAAGGTATTAATGAGATAAATTCACAAAAACCTGTCTTTCAAATTGTTTATCCACTACCTGAATTCTGGGATGAATATCGCCAGAAATCAAAAATCAGAAAGCCACTTTTCAGATTTGCAGAAGATGTTTCTATTGTGATAAAGAATATGTTATTTTATAAAGAGTCTGCTTCGTCATCAAACAGATTGATGAAAAATATTGGAATCAATAAAATTGATTTATCGAAATTTAAAGGAAAATTCATTCCTCAGGATTTAATTGTTTTGTTAGCAAATCAATATTCTCTTCCGTTGGTTGATCAAAAAATTATTTCAATTGATGAAACAGATGAATTAGAAATAAAATATCCTGTTGTGTTAAAAGCAATTGGTGATGGGATTGTTCATAAATCAGAGTTAGATGCTGTAGTCTTAGACATAAAAAATTCCGGGCAGTTGAAGGATTCAATTAAAAAGATGAAAAGTAACTTAAATTCAAAAGGAATTGATCTTAAGAAAGTTTTAATTCAAAATTATTTGCAAACAAAGTTTGAATTATTAGCCGGAGCTTTTCGTGATAATAGTTTCGGTCCGATGATAATGTTCGGTACAGGCGGAAAATATGTTGAATATTTTGATGATACTGCAATTTGTTCTGCATATCTCAACGAAACGGACTTAGAAGATTTAATTAACTCAACAAAGATTGGCAAAATCATTCGTGGAGTTAGAGGCGAAAAGCCAATAAATATTCACAAATTGAAAAATATTATTATGAGTTTAGCTCAAATGATGTTGGATTATGATGATATTACTGAAGTTGACTTAAATCCACTAATAGTTACTTATCACGATGAGTTATCAGCTGTTGATATTAGGGTTAGATGTTGAATGAAGTAATAGAACGCTGATGACGCAGATTTGGCGGATTTTCGCTGATTAAAAACTGCGTAAAAGCAAAATCTGTGTCATCGGCGTGTAATTAAATATAATTTATCACTCAAAACTATCATTTGGATTGGTAGACATACTTTAAAAATTCATCTCTGACATTCGGGTCGAGAAATTTTCCGTGATAGCTTGAAGTAACTGTTGAGCTTGAAACATCCTGCACACCGCGTGAGGCAACACAAAGGTGATCTGCATCAATTATGACTGCAATGTCTTCAGTTTTTAACATTTCTTTTAATTCATTTGCAATTTGAACTGTTAATCTTTCCTGAACTTGCGGTCTTTTTGAATAATATTGAACCATTCTATTTATCTTAGATAAACCTACAACTTTACCAGAAGAAAAATACGCAATGTGTGCCTTACCAATAATAGGTACAAAATGATGCTCGCAGTAAGAATAAACAGCAATATTTCTCTCGACAAGCATTTGATTGAATTTATATTTGTTCTCAAAAAGAGTAACAGCTGGTTTGTTTTTGGGGTTAAGTCCGGAGAAAATCTCTTTAACATACATTTTAGCAACTCGCTTTGGGGTATCTTTAAGGCTGTCGTCTGATAAATCGAGTCCTAAAATTTCCATTATTTCACCAAATTTCTTTTGGATAAGTTCTATTTTTAATTCATCATCAATTTCAAATGCATCACTTCGGATGGGAGTTTCAATAGAAGTGAGAATATGATCATCACTGGTAGGTTCATTATTAAAAATGTCTGTTCTATAAAAAGTATCTCTCATAATAATTCCTTAATATTTTATAACTTGAACCGATAATAAAAATGATTAGTTCAATTAATAATTTTTTTTCCAGGAACTATGAACATTCTGCACTTGTTTAACAAATAGTTAATAATTCAGATTTTGTTTTTTATCAAAAAATATTATATATATGAATAGGATTTGAATAATATATGGTAGATAAAGATAAAATATTACTTGCAGTAGAATATTTCGAAAGAGCTTACAGATTGCATCTCAGCGGAGATGTTAATCAGGCAATTGAAGCATACAGGAAATCTATTGATTATTATCCAACCCCTAAAGCACACAATTTTTTAGGTTGGGCTTTAAGTCTTATTGGAAAATATGATGAAGCAATTGAAGAATGCAAAACCGCAATTGAACTTGACCCCGAATATGGTAATCCTTACAACGACATTGGCATCTATCTTATAAATCTCAACAAATACGATGAGTCTATTTACTGGTTTCAAAAGGCTTTAAATTTAAGAGACTACGACTCCAAACACATTCCAATGTATAACCTTGGCCGAGTTTTTGAGAAAAAAGGTATGTGGTTTACAGCACTAAAATATTATAACGATTCAATGCTGGAAAATCCTGAATATCAGCCCGCCAAGGTTGCTTACCACAAAATGCTCTCTCAATTAAATTAAGCCTATCCAGGTTTTATTATTTTTTCTTAATTTAACTTTGTAAATAATTTTAAGTTAAAAATTAAAATTTATTATTATGAAAATTTCTGATTTCCTTTCGACGGAAGTAATAATTCCGGAATTAAAAAGTACCGATAAATATGAAGCTATTGGTGAACTTATAGAATTGTTTTCTTCTGATCCAAGAGTTGAAGATATTGAAGATGTCAGAAAGAACGTTTTTGACAGAGAACAAATAATGTCAACCGGTATTGGGAAAGGCTTTGCAGTTCCACACGGGAAATCAGATTCTATTAAAGAAATTATTACAGCATTTGGAAGAAGCAGTCAGGGAATTGATTTTGAAGCATTGGATGGTCAACCAGTTAATCTCGTTTTTTTAATTGTAGGTAGAAATGACTTAATTAGTGCTCATATAAAATTATTAAGCAGAATCTCCAGAATGATGAATAAGGATGATTTCAGAAACAGATTATTAAACGCTTCAAATGCTGAAGAAATCCATAATATCTTTCTTGAAGAAGAGGCAAATTATTTCGATTTATAACAATTCTCATAAATAATTCCAAAATGATAAAAGCAGTTACAGGGACAAAAGATATCCTTCCGTCAGATGTCTTTAAATGGCATCATCTTGAAGGTTTGGTCAGAAAAGTTTTTAACAATTATAACTATCTCGAGATAAGAACTCCGATATTTGAACAAACTTCTCTGTTTGCCAGAGGAATTGGAGAGGAAACAGATATAGTTAGTAAAGAAATGTACACAATGATTGATCGTGGGGGTACATCTATCACGCTCAAACCTGAAATGACTGCCGGAGTAGTAAGAGCTTTTATTGAGCATTCATTGGGAGAAAAGAGTTCTCTTAATAAACTTTATTATATCTCTCCAATGTTTCGCCAGGAGAGACCTCAGGCAGGAAGATTAAGACAATTCCATCAGTTCGGTGCAGAGGCTCTGGGCAGTAGTTCTCCATTTCTCGATGCTGAAATGATTGAAATGGCTTATTCAATTTTTACTAATTTGGGCTTGAAGGACCTTGTTGTTAAAATAAATTCTCTCGGTACTCCCGAATCACGTGAAATTTATAAAAACGAACTGAGGAAATTTCTTTCTGATAAGAAAGATAAACTTACTAATGAAAGCAAGACCAGACTTGAAAAAAATGTACTAAGAATTCTTGATAGTAAGGCAGAACAGGATCAGGAATTACTCTTAAACGCTCCTTCATTACTTGACTATCTTGATGAATCCAGCCTTAATGATTTTAAGTCTGTAAAAAGTTATTTGTCCTCATTAAATATTCCCTATGAAGTTGAGCCCAAACTTGTTCGTGGATTAGATTATTATACTAAAACCACATTTGAGATAATAAGCAATAAGGTTGGAGCTCAAAGTTCATTGTGTGGTGGAGGACGATATGACTTATTAGTTCAAGAATTAGGTGGCAAACCAACACCCGGAGTGGGTTTTGCAGCAGGGATGGAAAGAATTCTTCTTGCCTGTGAAAATGAAAATGCTTTAAATCTTCCGCAAAGACAAATTGATATTTTTATTGTAAGATTAGAAAAAGATCTCATTTATAAAGTCGCAGAGTTAGCCTCCTACTTAAGAAAAAATGATTTAGTCATTGAATATGATTATTTAGATAGAAGTGTTAAAGCTCAAATGCGCGAAGCAAACAGACTGAATTCAAAATTTGTTTTATTCGCAGGAGGAGAAGAATTTAGCAGAGGTGAAATAGTCCTGAAAAACTTGTCTGACGGAACACAAGTCAATTTTAAGTTAAACAATTTAAATGAAATAATTTCAAGAGTTAAATAATGGCTTTAAGAAAACCTAAAGAAGTTCCTAAAATTTCCAAAGCACGGGAAAAAACTATTGACAAGCTTAAAAAAGCAATTCCTAAAAAGAAGAAGGAAGAAATAGAATTCAACTGTAAATTCTTTTTCTATTACGATAAACAGGAGAAAAAGCAAAAATGTCGTATTCTTTTAGAAACGATTAAGCTTTTTACCTCGCTCAACTACAGGATTTCTGTACAGTCAAGAAAAATCAAAGACGAAATTGATATCAGCATTTTTGGATTGTCTGCAAGAAATGATTACCTGACAGAAGTCAAACCCGCCACTGAAGCTATCGATTTTGAAGATTTATATGGTGAGCATACAGTAAATATTATTAAGCAAGATGGGTCAATAAATAGTGTTAAGATTGAATTCAATCTTTACAAAAGACAAATCAATCTGATTGATGAATTTATTCCACCTAAAAAGAACAACGGGAAATTTTGTTCGTTTGAAGTAGCTGAATCTCTGTTTTCATTTCCATTGGAATAAATAATGAAAATGATAATAGGCCGAAAGCCTGTGCTCGAAGCATTAAACAGTAACAGCAATATTTCTCAGGTTTACATTCAATTCGGACAAAAAGGAAGTATTATTGATGCAATAATTATCTCTGCAAAAAAACGGGGAATAAAAGTAAATCAAATCTCGCTTGATAAGTTCAAACAAATAAGTGCCGATAAAAATAATCAAGGTGTTATTGCAATCCGAGCTGAGCAGAAATTTTATAGTCTTGATGAAATTATTTCTGAATCTAAAAACAGGATATTCCCGCTTATTCTTATTCTCGATTCAATTCAGGATCCTCATAATGTAGGAGCAATTCTAAGAACCGCTGAATGTTGTGGAATTAAATCAATAATCACAACTATGCATAATTCAGCTCCTATTAATGAAACGGTTATCAAAACTTCAGCCGGAGCAATTGAACATCTCAAAATTTGTCAGGTTCATAATCTTGCTAATACAATTGATGAATTAAAGAAGAAAGGATTTTGGATTATTGGTTCATATCTGGGAAATTCAAAAAATTATCGTGAGATAAATTACAAAATTCCTTTAGCTTTCATTGTTGGTAATGAAGAAAAAGGAATCAGAAAGCTGACAGCAGAAAAATGTGATTTTTTAACACATTTGCCAATGTATGGTAAAATTCAATCATTAAATGTCTCTGTTGCAACAGGAATTTTTTTGTATGAAATAATCCGACAACAACAGGAAGGTTAATCTAATTACCTGCTGACCCGAATCACTATTCCCACACTTATAATTATATTTGCACTCGCAAAAAACAGAATAATAATATGAGCTTCATAGATAAATTAGAAAAAATAAAACAACGGTATGAACAAATAAATCAATTGTTTACAGAGCCCGAATACATAAACGATCACGATAAAATCAAGACTCTGAATAAAGAGAAAAGTGAAATTGAAGAAATTGTTCTTGCTTATGAAAAATATTTGAAAATCGCTAAAGACATAGAAGGCAACAAAGAACTTATTGAAAGCTCCTCAGATAAAGAAATTATTCAACTCGCTGAATCTGAACTTGAAAGTTTGAAGGAATCTTTAGAAAAAGCAGAAGAAAATCTAAAGACCCTGCTTCTACCAAAAGATCCTAATGACGATAAAAACGTTATAGTTGAAATACGTGCTGGCACCGGTGGCGAAGAAGCCGCATTATTTGCAAACGATTTATTTAGAATGTACACCCGATATGCAGAACTTCGGGGATGGAAATATGAGATTATTGATATAAACGATACAGGACTTGGCGGAATCAAAGAAGTTATTTTTTCTGTAAGCGGTGATAATGTTTACGGAGATTTGAAATTTGAATCCGGCGTGCATCGTGTACAAAGAGTTCCCGAGACAGAAGCGAGTGGAAGAGTTCATACTTCAGCAGCGTCAGTAGCGGTTTTGCCAGAAGTAGAAGATGTTGAAGTTGATATAAATCCAAATGATTTAAAAATTGATATCTATCGCTCCGGTGGCGCCGGTGGACAAAATGTAAATAAAGTTGAAACTGCTGTTCGTATAACACATCTTCCGACTGGTATTGTTGTTCAATGTCAGGATGAACGTTCTCAATTGAAGAATCGTCAAAAAGCTATAAAAGTATTGAAAGCAAGATTATATGATTTGGAAATGAGCAAAAAGATAAATGAAATTTCAGCTCAAAGAAAACTTATGGTTCGTAGTGGTGACAGAAGTGATAAAATCAGAACATATAATTTCCCTCAGAACAGAATTACCGACCATAGAATAGGATTGACACTTTATAATTTATCCGAAATAATTGAAGGAAAACTGGACGATCTTATCGAGCAGATAAAATTAGCTGATAAGGCAGAAAAACTTCAATCAACAGATTATAGTTAGGTTTTAATTTTTAAAGAGTAAGAGTAAGATTAAGAGTATGAGTAAGAGTATGAGTAAGAGTTAGGGGAAAATCAGATTAAATTTGAACTTTTAAGTAGGCTACCAGATTTTAATATCCAATCATTCAATCAAAAAATCATCAAATCATCAACTTTAATCAGTAGTTTTTTTTATTGTTATTAAAGTAACATCATCTTCAAAATTATTTGAAGTGAAGCTGATGAATGCAGATTTTAAATTATCAAGGAATTTTTCTTCATTACGAATTTCAGACAAGGTTTTCTCTAAATACCCGGCACCAAATTGAGTCCCGTTTTTATTTCTTGACTCGTTAACGCCATCAGTAAAAATTATTATTCTATCATTCCTTTTTAATAAAATTCTAATATCTTCGTAATCGCTCATATCACTAAAGCCTAATAATAAACCTTCAGATTTTTTCTTTACAATACTTCCGTTAAATGAATCAATAAGAATTAAAGGATTATCTCCTGCACCACAATATTTGACCAAATTGCTCTGATTATTAAGATAAATTACAGAAAGAGAAATGAAAACTTCGGATACCTTTACATCTTTATAAATCATCCTGTTCACTGCAGAAATAATTTTAGCAGGTGAAAAATCTTTAGAGGATTCTATTACAGCACGAACTGTGCTTCTAATATAACCAGCGTAGGCAAGAGCAAAATGCCAGGCACCCCATTTTTTGCCCATTACATCACCAAGTACTATTATAAGATTATTTTCATCCACCGGAAAATAATCGATCAAATCTCCGCCCGGTACCCCTTGAAATGTTTGATGCCAATGTTGTATTTCAAAACCACGAAAATTAGGTGCAGTATCCGGGACAACTTTCATAGCAACTGAAGAAGCAGCAGACCGAAGTTCAGAAATTGCTTTTGATTTCTGCTTCTTTAAACTATTAACAATTGCATTAACCTTTGCAAGGACAACTTTAGGACCTGCGGTTTTTAATACATAATCAGTTATTTCATATTCGTATGCCTTAAGAATATCATCTTCTCCACTTTTAGCAGACAGGAAAAGAAAAGGAACAAGTTTTATTGTAGTCTGTTTTAATATTCTTTTACGAAACTCAAAGCCGTCCATTTCGGGCATCATAATATCAGATATTATTAAATCTGGCAAAAAATCATTAAATGCTTCAAGAGCTTCTTTAGGATTTGTGAAAGATTTACATTCATATCCGGCTTTTTCAAGACTGAACTTAAAAAGTTTAATCATATATGGGTCATCATCAACAAGCATAATCTTTGTTTTTTCTTCTAATGAATTTTGATTGACTTGCTGATTTGCAAACATCTCAAATATTTCAGACCTTTTAATTAAAGTACTGATACGATTCTTCAAATCTTCAAAATCTATTGGTTTTGTTAGAAGTTCATCACCTCTGGATTCAACGATTTGATTTATTCCGGTTTGCTGATTTGAATCTAAAGTCAGAATAACAGGAATCTTCTTTGTGTTTTCATCGTTCTTTAAGTGTTCATAATAATTCAAGTCAAAGTTACTTAATGAATCTAAATCAAGCATTATTAAATCGATTTTATTATTAATAAGCAGTTCAGTTGCTTCCGATGGTCTTGAAGCAGAGATAACAGAATAATTATCCCGTTTAAGCTGGAATAATAGACTTAAAACCTGATTTTTATCTTTATTTAAAATCAGTATTGATTTGGAAGGATTTTCTTTCATTTACTCGTTATAACTTCTTAAAGCCGAATCAAGGGACGGATAAATTTCAAAAACTTTATGCATCCTGGTTAATTCAAACATTGAAATAACAGATGGCTTTAGATTACAAAGTTTTAAAGTACCTTTTACAGTAAGAAGTCTCTTAAGTGAAACAACCAATGCTCCCAAGAAAGTAGAGTCAATAAATTCACAATAACACAAATCGACAATTAAATCTCTTGTACCACTTTCAATTTCCTGAGCTAATAAAAGTTTAAATTCCTCAGCTTCTTTAATAGTAGCTCTAATCAATTCAACAGTAATAATAACTTTTCCTTCGATTATAACTCTATCATAAAACATATTTTACCCTTTCAATTTGAAATTCCGTATTTTTCTAACAAACGATAAATTGTTGCTCTGCCAATTTTTAATTTTTTTGATGCTTCAAATATATTTCCATTTGTGACTTTCAAGGCATGCCTGATAGCTTCTTCTTTAACCTTTTCAAATGGAATAATGTTATCACTCGGGAAAAGCGGAGCATTTAAATCAAAACTTGAAAAACTATCGTTGCTTCTGATGTTTGGAGGCAAATCTTCAACATCAATATAATCTCCTTCGGCAATTATCATACATCTTTCAATTGTATTTTCCATTTCTCTTATATTTCCTGGCCAGTTATAGTCATAAATTGCCTTTAATGCTTTTTTAGTAAAGCCCTTATATTTTTTATTTAGTTTATCGTTAAACTTTTTTAGAAAATGCTCTGCTAAAACAATAATATCACTTCTTCTTTCTCTGAGTGGGGGAATTTGAATTGGGAAAGAATTCAAACGATAGTACAAATCTTCTCTAAACAATTTTTCTTCCACTGCTTGTTTGAGGTCTTTATTTGTTGCAGAAATTATTCTTACATCAGTTTTTATAAGTTCAGTTCCGCCAACACGTTCGAATTCTCTTTGTTGAATTACTCTTAATAACTTAGCCTGAAGAACCATTTCCAGTTCACCAACTTCATCAAGAAAGATTGTTCCACCATTAGCAATCTCAAATTTACCAAGCTTTCTCTGATGAGCACCTGTAAAAGCTCCTTTTTCGTGACCGAACAATTCACTTTCTAATAACTCTCTTGGAATTGATGCACAGTTAACTGCAATAAATGGTTTATCTTTTCTTATTCCGTTAAAATGGATTGCTTTGGCTATCAACTCTTTACCTGTACCACTTTCTCCATAAATAAGAACCGTAATATCATTATCAAGAACTTTAGAAACTAGTTTAAAGACCGACTGCATTTTCTTATCAACAGAAACAATGTTCTCAAACTTAAATTCCTTTTCAACATTATCTTTAAGGTTTCTTAACTCACGCGCTAAATCATAACTTTTAATTGCATTCTTTATAGATACTTCCAGTTTTGATTGGTCAATCGGCTTGGAGAAATAATCGTAGGCACCCAGTTTAATAGAATTTACTGCAGTATCAATACTATTTTGAGCAGAGAGCATAATCACAGGTAGTTCAGGATCAAAAGCTTTGATTCTCTTTAAAGTTTCCACTCCATCGATTCCCGGGAGCATAATATCCAGCAAGATCAAATCAGGTTGTTTATGCAAATTTTTTAATAAATCTTCAGCGTTTGTAAACTGCTCAGTCATATAACGCCATTTATCTTTTACCCAATAGTTAAGCAGCTTCAGAATACTGGGTTCATCGTCAACTATAAAAATGCTTTTCTGCACAATTCACCTTTAAAGACTTTGTTTGGGTAATCTTATTAAAACTGTTGTCCCTTTATTCAACTCACTTTGTATATCTATTATTCCTCTATGCAATTCAATGATCTGCTTTGCATATACTAAACTAAAACCCGAAATATTATTTTCAGAAAAAATTATTTTTTCGTTGGTTAATTTCTTAAAAATATTTGGAATTTCATCGGGATTTATACCTATTCCAGTATCAATTATAATAATATCTATTTCTTTGTAAAGTTCTTTAACCTGAATGAAAACCCGACCTGAATTCTCTGTGTACTTTATAGCGTTATGAATTATTGAAGCGATAGTTCTCATAATTCTTGCTTCATCTGCATCAATTTCTATCTCTGGTTTATTCGTTTCAAATGTAATAGTAATATTTTTTTCCGAAGCCAAATTTGACATTTCATCAATTATCTTGTTTATCTCCCGAACCAGATTAAATTTAGTTTTATTGAGAATAAGTTTACCTTGCTGCATTATTGAGAGATCAAGGATATTGTTAACCAGTCTTGCAAGTCTTTTACCTTCGCTGAGAATGACACCAGTAAATTCTTTGATTGTTTCCACCGGCAAATTAGGATCTGAATAGATATTTTCTGCAAAACCGATTATAGATGCAAGTGGTGTACGAAGTTCGTGAGAAATATTAGAAATAAAAGCAGAGCGAAGTTTATCTAATTCCCTGAGCAAAAATTTAGGAAGATAAGCCCGCTGATTTTCTATTTGAATAATTCTTTGTAGTTCGTGAAGTTTTGGATATAATTCAAGAATTTCTTTTTCATAACGCCTGATTTCTTCAATATTAACTCCGCTAATTAAAAGAGATTCAATTTTAGAATTATCATCATATAAAACTTTTACATTTAAATTAAATTGTTGTGAAAAACCCAATTTGGATTGCAAATTAACTTTTAGATTACCTTCACCTTTTTTAATTATTTCATCAAACTGAGCAGCAAAGTCTTTAAATTGTTTTGGATCAACTAATTCAGTGAAATGCATACCTGTTATTTCTTTGTCTGAGTATTCGAGATGTTTTGCACCTGATTGATTCACTGATTTGATATAACCTTTATCATCCAAAATCAGCAATAATTCCTGGGCAATACCAAAGAAACCGGAAAAGAGCAATTCTTCCTTTCCAACTTTGTTTTTTTGCCTGGAATTTTTAATTGTTTTTTTGTCTAAAATACTATTGAATTCGCCCATAGATAAAAAGTAACTTTTCAATATTAAAATAGTAGAAACAGGTGATAATTCAAACGAAGCTGTTAGTTCAGTTTCCCCTCTGTTTGAAGTAATTCAAAGTACCTCTTAATCAATTCTTCATAATCCTTGCTGTAACCTTCTCTTAAGAATTTATTTATTTCCTGTCGGATTTTATCATTTTTCAAATCATTCCTTAAATCAAAACTTTCAGGACCTTTTCGGACAATATCACGTCCGGTTTCAGATTTTCTTTCCTGTTCAAAATCTCTTTCGTTAATAGACTTTTGAGCATCTAATAAACGGGAGAGAATCCTTTCTTGCTTTTGAATTAAATCATCATCAATTCTTTGAGTTTGCATTTGAGTTACAACTTCCTGCATCTGTTTTGCAAGATTTTCAAGATTGACAGGAAGTTTTTTTGAGATTCCGGATTCCTGAGCTTCTTTATTTAATTGCTCAAGAGATTTTTTTATAAGATCCTGTTGTTGAGCAAGTCTTTGTAACTCGGCTTGTTGTTGAAGGTTTAATTGTCCTTGTTGCATTTGCTGTAACATTTGAGTTAAATTATTAAGACTCATTTGCTGACCTGATAATTGCTGCAACTGTTGCATCAAAGACATCATTCCCCCTTGTCCACTTCCACCACCTTGCATCATTGATTCCATTTGATTCTTTAAAGACATAATTGCCTGATTCAAGTTTCCCATTGCCTCCTGTTGTTGAATTGAGGATGCCAAAGGATTTCTGTTTTGAAGTGATGATAAAGACTGTTCCATATTCCGACTTGCATTGCCTAATGATTTTCCCATTTCAGGTGTAATTGCAAATGTCTTTTGTGAGAGTTCTGACATTTGATCTAATATTTTGTTCAGATTATCTTTTATTTCACTTTGCTTCTTGGAAGTGGAATTAAACTGAGAAGAATTCAAATCCATTTTTTGTGTTCGGTTTTTCAAGTCCTCCTGCTTTTTTGAAAGTGAAATAAGATTTTCAGTAATTCTCATCATATCTGTAAATGTCTGAATCTGATTTTCCTGCATCATAGCATCTTTCATTTGTTGAATCATCTGCTGAAGTTGATTCATATTTTTAGAAAGCTGCTGTTGATTCTGTTTAGCACTTTGCCTCTGATTTTGCTTCATTTTGGAAGAAGCATCTTTTGATAATTCCTGATTCTTCTGTTTTTCAAATTCTTCTTTCAGTTTTTTTAATTCCTCTTCAGGAACGTTTTCCATTCCTTCCATTTTTTGTTCAAGATCTTTAATAGCTTCATCCATATTTTCAAGATCTTTTGTTAACTTGTCTTGTTTCTGACTCAACTCATTATTACTTTTTTGATCATTAGGTTTGTTCTCAAGCTGATTTTGTAGTTCTTCTAATGCTTCATTCATTTTTTCTGTTCTTTTCATAAGTTCATCAATCTTTTGCTCAACCTGAATTCGCTTCAAAAGGTTAACTGTCCTTTCAATGCTTTTTCTCAAACGCTCCTCATCAATCTGGAATTCCTGCAACTGCTGCTGAGCAAGACTTCTGTTCATCTGTTCAAGATTCTGTCTAAGTTTTTCCAGAGCTTTTTTCATTTCATCATTTGTCATTTCTGACATTAATTCCTGAAGCTGCATATATTTTTCAAGAGTTTCTTTTGAAAGTAATTTGTTCTGTTGAAGCTCATTCTGAACATCTCTCATTTTATCAGCAATATTTTGCATCTTTTCCTGTACACTCTCGAATTTATCCAATGCTTTTTCAATTCTTTGTTTTTCTTCCCACTTTAGATCTTTTCTATCTTGTTTTAATTCACGGCTTATTTGTTCCAACTCTTTCTTCAGTTCCTGAGCTTCTTTAAATGTTTCTTCAAGTTCCTGCTGAACATTTTCCTGACTATTGTTCACTTTTGCAAGCAGTTCTTCAAGTGTTGGAATTCTGAAGTTAATTATTTGTGTTTTAGAAGATTTCGGGCCACTGATATTGTCGTTATCAAATATCTCAAGATAAAAGGAAAATATTTCATTAACTGAAGGAGCTAATTGCGTAATGTTCCAAATGTGATTGATAAATTGTTCTTTGATGTTTTTATCAATTCCAATTTCAAAGGAGTAAAAATTTTCCTGACCTGATTTTTCATTCAAAGAGTATCTTCTGTAATGCAAAAGCAGTTTTGAAAAGCCATAATCATCCTGAACTTTCAGGTTCAGAGGAATCCTATTATCTTCAGCAAGGTCAAAATCGCCTTTAGGAGAGTTTAATTCAATATACGGGAACTCATCGGCTAATGATTTAATACTATAACTGATCGGCTGCTCATTCCAGTTATTAAGATTATCCTTTATACGGATAATATAATTTACATCCTTATTCACCCGAAACCTGCCTTTCGCAGAATGATCAGTCACTTGTAAAGGAATTCTTACAGAATCACTAAACTCAATAAAAGCCTCCTTTAACTGTTTACTGGAGCTTATACTTAAATCAATCTGACTGCCTTTAAGTGCAGTAATATTTCCATTATCAAACTGCTCAGAAGGTAAAATGTTAGAATATACAGGCGGAGAAATTTTAATATTCAATGTTTTAATTAATGGATAATCTGTTACTTCAATAGTAAAAGTTTTACTTTTTATTTCTTCCGAAAGAGCAAAATAACTGAAAGATTTTATAGCATTCTGAATTTTGTGAGAATAATTACCAAGTGTATCTCTTGATAACTGAATTTTTCTGAATTCTGTTTCGTCGTAATCTTTCATCATTAGGAATATTTCTGATGGCTGCCTACCAATAATAATAACCTGAATATTGATAGAGTTTCCTTTTGGAACCTGAATATTTCCGGGATAGACTTCAAAATAAAATTCCTGCGGCGGAATAAACTCCGTATTGAAGAGAAAAACACGATTAGCCGCTGAAATAAGACCATTGTTAATTATTACAAGAAATAAAATTGGAATAAAAACTAAAACTAAATTTTTTATTTTTTTCTTTAATGATTTGAAATCGACGAAAGATTCGAAATCAAGATTTTCGACTTTGTGATAGGTTCTTCTAAAGGCTTCATCAATAAGATTCACTGAGTATAAACTTGTTAATGATTTATCAGAAACCAATTGCAGAGAATTTATCAGCTCATCTTTGATTTCAGGAAAGAAACTGCCTGTTCTCTTAGCTGTTTCAAAGTAATCTCTCGAAGGGATAATGTTAAATGCTCTGGATAATGGGAACAGAACATTAATAAAAATAAGCGAACCAGTTATCAACATCCAGATAGTAAATGAAATTGTACGAACTATTGAAGAAAAATTGAATAAAAATTCAAGAACCACTATTCCAAATAATAGAAGAAAGGATAGCATTAAGACATCAATAATTCCGTTTAAAGCTTTATTGATGAATTCTTTTCTTAAAAAGGACTCTAATTTGTTTATTATCTTCTGATAAAACTCACTTTTCATAGACTATTGACTAAGTGCAAAA
>CALEBT010000024.1 GCA_937942875.1 uncultured Ignavibacterium sp.
GAATGATATTGGTGTAACCGAAGATGGAAAGATAATCGGTGCTAACTTAACAATTAATGCATCTACTTCAGCGTTTAAATTTTATGTCTGGAATAATGAAGCTTCTGCACCTGACACATTATTCTCTTATCTTGGAGATGCTGTAATAAGATTGGGTGATAAATTTACAGTAACAGGAAATTATGCTGCCGGAACTGCTCAAATATGGGCTGCAAGTTCTACTACAGGTCAACATAAAGTATATAAGTGGACAATGAGCGGTGGTTCTTTTAATCCTGTTCCTCAGGTAATCAGCTGTTCTCCTGCTATAACATCAGGAATTGCTTCTGCAGCTGTAGGTCCTTTACCAAATGGTGATTTCTATTGGAATGCGAACGGACAAAATGCAAGAAAATATCAGGCTAACGGAACTGAAATAGGTATAATTCCAGGTACTTTAGTTTCAACTGGAACTAATGCTATTCGTTATCTTGGTACAGTCGGCACAGATGAATATGTCGCTACTTTTGCCTATGGCTCAGGAAACAATAACGTTAGAGTATTGCGAATTCCTAATGGTAACCCTGTAGATGCAGTTCTTTATGGAGTTTCACCTTCACTTGGCTCTGCTTCAAATGTTAATGGTGCAGGGGATATTGATTTCAGGTATAGAGGTGATTTAACTGTTGATATATTTGTCCTTGCAACTAATAATGGTCTTGGCTCTTACAAAACTGACTCAAGCATTCCTGTTGAACTTACCAGTTTTGTTGCTAAAGTTGTTGACAGAGATGTAATCCTTAACTGGAGTACAGCTACCGAAACCAATAACTTAGGTTTTGAAGTTGAAAGAAGAACTCAAAATCAACAGAGCTGGAATTCATTAGGCTTTGTTAAATCTGCTGGCACAACGACTGAACCTCAACAGTATTCATTCAAAGATTCAAAACTTGAGTCAGGTAAATATTCATATCGTCTGAAAATTGTTGATATGGACGGAACCTATGAATACAGCAATGAAATTGAGGTTGAAATTGGTTTACCACAAGAATTCTCTTTGAGTCAGAACTATCCAAATCCATTTAACCCAAGCACAACGATTAACTTTACACTGCCTTTTGAAAGCAGAGTAACATTATCTGTGTTCAACGTCTTAGGTGAAAGAGTTGCTGTATTATTCGATGGAATAAAATCAGCTGGCTATCACGATGTTGTTCTTAATGCAGGTAACCTTGCTTCAGGTATGTATATTTATACTATTGAGGCAAATTCAATTGATGGCTCAAAGAAATTCAATTCTGTTAAGAAAATGATGTTGATGAAGTAAGATAAGGTTTATTATTAATTTAGCAATCCCCTTGAGCTTCGGTTCAAGGGGATTTTTTATTTCCATTCAATTGACCTTATCTAATATTATTTATTTAATATTTTTGAATACACAATTACCAAATTATAGGAGATAGTAATGTACAAAGTAGTTTTACTCAGGCACGGTGAAAGTGTCTGGAATAAGGAGAATAGATTTACAGGATGGACAGATGTTGATCTATCCGAGAAAGGTATTTCAGAGGCAAAGAGCGCTGGTATTACACTAAAAAAAGAAGGATATGTTTTCGATATTGCCTATACATCAGTACTTAAAAGAGCAATAAGAACTTTGTGGATTGCATTAGACGAAATGGATTTAATGTGGATTCCGGTTGTAAGAAACTGGAGATTAAACGAAAGACATTACGGTGCTCTGCAAGGTTTGAATAAGGCTGAAACCGCCCAGAAATTTGGCGAAGATCAGGTCAAAATATGGAGAAGAAGCTACGATATTCAACCACCTGCTCTCGAAAAAACTGATCCGCGTTACCCAGGATTTGATCCACGTTATAAGGAATTGTCTGAAAAAGAACTACCATTAACTGAATGTCTTAAAGATACGGTTGAAAGATTTGTTCCTTATTGGGAAGAAACTATAGCTCCTATGGTTAAATCTGGGAAGAAAGTTCTTATCACTGCTCACGGAAATAGTTTAAGAGCATTAGTTAAATATCTGGATAATATTCCTGATGCAGAAATAGTTGAACTGAATATTCCTACCGGCATTCCTTTAGTTTATGAATTGGATGAGAATCTAAAGCCAATTAAAAGTTACTATCTTGGAGACGAAGAAACAATTAGAAAAGCAGCAGAGGCTGTGGCCGCACAAGGTAAGGCAAAATAAAATTAAATAAAGTATTCATCTCCATCATTGGGGATGAATACCTTCCTTGCCTCTATTTCATCCCTTAATGCTAATTTAATTTCCTCTTCTTTATCTTCATCTATATGAACTAGAAAATAACGATTTGAAAAATCTTTTCTCACAAAATCAATAATCTCAGAAGTTTTTATATGAGTTGTTTCAACGATTGATAAATCAAATTTCGAATCAAAAAGGTATAAGTCACTTTTATCTCCAATATCAGAACTGTAATAAATTTTTTTATCAATAATATTAAATAAAAATGAAGGAGAAATAAAAGAAACAGAGTTATCATTCTCTAAACTTATGTATTTATTTAAGTGAGAGTTCTGTTTTGTTGTAAAACTTAAATCATAATTTATTGGAATGAGCTGTTCAAAATCGTAGGAGTTTATATTCAAATTGAAAGGTAATCGTTTTTCGAACAGATAAATTTGTTTAAAGAATTTATCTAAAAACTCTACTAAATCTTTCTGAATAATAATATTCAGCTGTTCTGTTCTTTTTTGTAATTTCATCTGAACAATTAAAGATGCCAATCCAGCAAAATGATCGGGATGAAGATGAGAAATAAGAATATTTTTAATAGCATTCAGGACAAAACCAAGTTCTTTTAATTTTCTTGATAACCCATCTCCACAGTCAATTAAAATATTAGAATCACTTGATGATATAAAAAAAGAGGTGTGAAATCTTTTTAGATTTGTTCTTGCTGAGCCAGTTCCAATAAATTTAATTTTGGCTTGAGAATCATTTGTTAATTTCAATTACTCTTCCTTGCAGCTTGAATTGAGAATTTATTATAAAAAGAAAATTTTCTGCATCCTCTCTGTTCTCAAATTTACCTGCATAGACTACATTAAAGATTGTGCCGGCAACATTCTTCTCTTTGATTTCTGAGAAAATTCCCGCTTTTTCAAACTGAGACTTAAGCGATTGAGCATTTTCTCTCTTTGTAAATGCTCCAGCCTGAATTGAATAAGAATAGGATGATACTTTTCTTATTTCTGTTTTTGGAATTTCTTTTTCAGATTTATTTAATTCTGTAAGCGCACCTGTTTGAGTCTGTGCAATTTTTAAATATGGTGACTCCGGGTAATCATTCTTTAATTTTACAAAATAGCTGTTTGCGGTTTCAAAATCTCCTTCAACAGTATAGTAATTAAAAAGTCTGTAAACAGATGCATCAGCGTATTTACTATTTGGATAATCCCGGGTAATTTTTATAAACTTTGCAGAAGCTGATAAGGCATCAATTGTTAAAACAGCATCAAGAAAAAGAATATTCGGATCATCAGGATATTTAATCTTTAAATTTTCTAATTCAATTCTGACAGAATCTGCTTCACCTTTTTCAATTTTCATTAAATATGGAGTGATGTTGAAATCTTGAGATTTAACCAACGGACAAAAAACCAAAAGGATAAGTAATAAAATTTTTGTTCGCATTAATTGATAAAACCTGTAAAAGTTTCTCATTATATACATTTTAATGAATCTTCTTCCAGATAATAATAAAAATCAACAAATTCACCGAACAAAGTAGCCGAAGTTGCTTTGTTTATTTTTACTTTGATATAGTCTCCTATTGAAATTTTTTCTTCAACAGGAAAAATTACGACTTTGTTTGTATCTGTCCTGCCGGAAAAGAATTCATCTGATTTTCTGCTGAATCCCTCTACTAATACTATTTCTTCTTTTCCGATAAGTTCCTGATTTTTCTGATAAGAAATGCTTTGTTGTAAGTCAATAATTTCCTGTAATCTTTTGGTTTTAACATCATCTGGAACATCGTCACCCATTTTATAGGCTTTAGTACCTTCACGAGGAGAATATTTAAACATATAAGCACCATCGTATCTAACTTGTTTCATAACCTCAAGTGTTGCGAAATGATCTTCCCAAGTCTCGGTCGGAAAACCTGCAATAATATCTGTTGAAAAACTAACGTCGGGAATAATTTTTCTTGCTTTATCAATTAAATTAAGATAATGTTCAATAGAATATGTGCGATTCATAAGTTCAAGAATTCTATTCGAACCTGATTGAACGGGTAGATGAATGTAATTACAAATATTGGGATTTTCAGCTATTGTAAACAGAAGTTTATCAGAAAGGTCTTGAGGATGTGAAGTGGTAAATCTAATTCTGATTTTTCTGTCAACTTTAGCACAAGCTTGCAGTAGGTCAGCAAAGTCATTTTCCCCATCACTATAAGAATTTACATTCTGACCAAGTAATGTTACTTCTCTAAAACCCCTTTCAGAAAGCCTTTGAATTTCCTGAACAACAGAATTTAGAGAGCGACTTCTTTCCCGACCTCTTGTAAAAGGGACTACACAAAATGTACAAAATTTATCACATCCTCTCATCACAGAAATCCAGGCAGAAAGTCCATTTTCTCTATAAGGTTCAATATCATCATAAGTTTCTGTTCTTGAAAGCCTGACTCCAATTCCTTTATCTCCGCTATATGCAACATCTAAATACTCCGGTAGTCTTCTGTACTCGTCAGGACCTACGACTAAATCTACTATTTTCTTTTCCTCAATTAAGTCTTTACGTAATCGCTCAGCCATACAACCTAATATACCAAGGAGTAAATCGGGTTTCTGAGACTTAAGGTTTTTAAGATTACTAAGACGTCCATAAATTCTTTGTTCGGCATTATCTCTAATACTGCAAGTATTTAATAGAATAACATTTGCTTCTTCAATAGATTTAGCAACTTCATAACCTTTGTTTTTCAAAATTCCCATTACTATTTCGGTGTCTGCAAAATTCATTTGACAGCCATATGTTTCTATATATATTTTGCTAATCATTAACTAATTATCTCCTATTTTCTGAAAACTTATTTCTTATTAGGGCTGTAAAATAATTAAATAAGAGAGTATTAAACAATGAATTATGAAACAAATAAATCAAGGTCAATTGACAAAAAGTCGAATAAAATTAAGAGCGAAATAATATGTTTATGGTGCAATCAAAAAACTGAAATCATTTGGGTTCACGGTCACGGTCAGTGCTCAAATTGCGGTTATAATATCGATGAATGCTGCAGAGGAGAGTCATCATATAACCTTTCTTTCAATAACAATGACAAAAGTCACATTTATGATACCTATCACGAATAAAAAAATTTAACTTTGACTTATGATATTAATTTTTAATTTTTTCACCAGAAAAATTTAATCTTAATATCATTAAATTAAGCGAGGAAGTAATAATGACATTAGCAGAAATAATTACTTATTTTACAATCGGTTTTTCAATTTTGATTTTATTCTTTTTGATAATTTCATACATATCTCATAGAATGAATCGAAAAGAAAGCAACCAATTTGAAGAGACATATAATTTTCAGAATCGTCAAATTATTAGAAGAACAAATGCTTTTTCCACAAATCAATATAACAATAATTTTATCAGAACTTCTGAAAATAGAAACTTTGCAAATACCGAATCGAATTTTAATATTCCTTATAACAACAAATACTTCATTTACCATAATAAATTGTCCGAATAGATTATCTTTCATTCATCCTCCTAATAACCCTGCACTTTAAAACTCCGACTTAAAAGTGTCATTTTTGTTATATTTGCATATAATTTTTACAAATTGACATACTTTTTAAATGAATAGAGAAGAATTTAAGGCAAAATTTGAAATAGTTTCAAAATCAAAAGAGATAAATGACATTATTGATATAATAATGCAGGTTGCTAAATCTGATATTTCGGTATTGCTCTATGGTGAAAGTGGGGTTGGTAAGGAAGTTTTTGCCAAGTCAATCCACGGTTATAGCAATAGAGCTGATAAACAACTTATAAGCGTAAACTGCGGCGCAATTCCAGAGGGAATCTTAGAGAGCGAATTGTTTGGTCATAAAAAAGGATCTTTTACCGGAGCAGTCGAAGCCAGAAAGGGATATTTCGAGCTTGCTGATGGCGGAACTTTATTTTTAGATGAAATAGCTGAGACACCATTAACAACTCAGGTCAAGCTATTAAGAGCTATTGAAAACAAAGAGTTTATGAGAATTGGTGCTGAAACTGTAACCAAAGTAGATGTCAGAATAATTGCTGCAACGAATAAGGATCTTCAAAAGGAAGTGGCTGCTAAAAAATTCAGAGAAGATTTGTATTTCCGTCTAAAAGCAGTTACTTTACACATCCCACCATTGAGGGAAAGAAAAATCGATATTGAACCTCTTACTTTACACTTTATAAATAAATATTGTAAAAATTCTAATATTCCTGTTCCTAAATTGACAAACGAAGCTCTGGAAATTCTTATCAATTATTCGTGGCCAGGAAATATCAGAGAATTGAAAAATACTATTGAATCTGTATTAGCATTAAATAATGGAAAAGTCTTAACAGATGAACATTTTTTAAGTTTAATCCCGCAAGCTGAAAGCTTTGATAATTCTCGAAATTTACCCGTTTTCACAAGAAAATTACCTGAAGATGTTGATAGAGAAATAATTTATAGAGCTTTGTTTGAAATAAAAAAGGATATCCTTGAATTAAAAGAGATTTTACTAAAGCAAAATGAATTTGAACCATCTTTGAACAATAATACATTTAACGACGAAGAAATTTTGAATATGGAAGAAATTGAAAAAAATACGATATTAAAGGCATTAGAAAAAACCCATTGGAATAAAAGAAAAGCAGCAAAATTGTTAAACATAAGTGAAAGAACTTTATACAGAAAATTAAAAGAATATGACATTAAGATTTGGTAAAAATAAAAGTTTCTTCAGGTCCTTTTTAACGTTTTTGTTCACTACCCTTTTGATAATTAAATTTGAGAGCTGTTGTTTTTATTCTTTTACCGGAGCATCAGTTCCACCACATCTCAAGTCTATTGCTATTCCAGTAGCAGATGATAGGAGTGGTTCTGCTGAATCGGGATTAAGAGAGATGCTGACACAAAAGTTGATTCAAAAATTTATTGATGATAATTCCCTGCAAATAGTCGATAGGGTAAATGCTAATTCAATACTTGAAACCGTAATTGTATCTTACAATGATGCTCCTGCGATAGTTACTGCAGGGGAGAATATTACAAGCAGAAGAATCACTATTGGAATAAAAGCATCTTATAGAGACTTAGTAAAAAAAAATGTTGTTTTTGATAAGGTTTTTACAAATTATGCTAACTATCCTTCAAGTGGAAGCCTTAGTGAAAAGAACAAAGCAATTGAAGAAATAATTGAAAAAACATCAGAAGACATTCTTTTAGAAACAGTATCAGGATGGTAAAAAAATAAGGGAAATTTTATGGACGACATAGTATTGGTTGGTTATTTTCTTTCTTTAACAATTTTATTTGTATTCGGTTTACAGGGTTTCATTATGATTTATTATCATAAAAAATATCGTGATAAACAGCCTGTTGAATCAAATAAAGAATCTTTTGAACCCATCATTACAATTCAATTACCACTTTACAATGAACTTTACGTCGCTGAAAGGTTAATTAAAGCTGTCTGTGAAATTGAATATCCAAAAGAAAAATTAGAAATACAGGTCCTAGATGATTCAACTGATGAGACAACTCAAATAGTCTCAAAAATTGTTTCTGAAAAACAGAAAGAAGGATTTGATATTAAACATATCAGACGAGGTTCACGAAAAGGTTTTAAAGCGGGTGCACTGAAGTATGGTCTTGAAATTGCCAAAGGTGAATTTGTTGCAATCTTTGATGCTGATTTCATTCCTCAAAAAGAGTTTCTGAAGAAGACATTATCATTTTTTAGTGATGAAAAAGTCGGTTTAGTACAAACAAGATGGGAACATCTCAACGGAGATTATTCAATCATTACAAAAGCACAAGCTTTAGCTCTTGATGGTCATTTTGTTATTGAGCAAACTGTCAGAAACAAAGCCGGATTTTTCATAAATTTCAATGGTACTGGCGGAATATGGAGAAAAAACTGTATTGAAGACGCCGGTAACTGGCACGATGATACACTAACTGAAGATTTAGATTTAAGTTACAGAGCTCAGTTAAAAGGATGGAGATTTGTATTTTTAAGAGATTTTACCTCTCCGGCAGAATTACCTTCAGAAATTAATGCATTAAAAGCACAGCAATTCAGGTGGACTAAAGGTGCAGTTGAAACTGCAAAGAAAATTCTTCCAATGGTTTGGAGGTCAAATCAACCCTTGAGAATAAAGCTGCAATCAACTTTTCATTTAACAAATAATCTTGTTTTTCCATTTATTTTATTAGCTGCTATTCTAAATGTACCGTTGATTTTTATTAAAAACAGCGGTGCCCACGAAGCATATTTTGCAATAATGTCAATTTTTGTTCTTGCTTTCATTAGCTCATTTCTATTTTATATGTACGCTCAAAAGGATATCCGAGTCGATTGGAGAAAAAAAATAATACTTTTCCCCCTATTTATGGCAGGAAGTATGGGCTTTGCAGTTAATAATTCCCGTGCTGTGATTGAAGGATTGTTAAATAGAAAAAGTGAATTCGTAAGAACTCCCAAATTCAAACTTGAAAGTAACAAAGATTCCTGGCTTGGTAATAAATATCTTACCAGGAAAATTGGATTCTCTGTTTTTGTAGAAGCATTATTAGCAGTTTATTGTTTTATTGGTGTTTTGTCATCCATATATTTTATGGAGTTAGCTGCTATTCCATTTCAAGTCTTGTTTTTTTTAGGATTTAGTTTCGTTTCATATACTTCCATTAAACACGCTTTAGTATCGAAGAAGATTAATGGATGAGGAAAAATTAAATAAATTGATTAAAAAATTTGAATTGTTATATCAGATTAATAGTCATAGTCCTCTGTTCATAACAATTGCATATAAAAAAATTTCAGACAATGATTTGGATGAAAGCTTATCAATTATTGAAAAGGGACTATTAGAATTTCCTGATCATCCAACAGCATTACTTCTCAAATCAAGAATTTTTATTAAAAAAGGAAACTTTTCTCAAGCACTAAAACTGATAAAAAAAGCAAGTAATTTGTTAAGCGCACCGAAAACATTTGATTTTTATCTAAACGAATTAGAGACTTTAAACAAACAATCTATTAAGATTGAAATAGAAGATAAATCAAACATTCAACAAGAAATTTCTGATATTAAAAATATTTCCCCCAAATTACCTGAGCTTGATCCTTTAAAGGAATATTCTGAAACAAATACAACTCCCAAAACAGATTATAGTGTTATTGATGATTCATTAATCATATCCGATACACTTGCTAAGATATATTTTAATCAGAAAGAGTATAAAGAAGCTATCAGAATTTACAACAAGCTGAAATCCAAACACCCTGAAAAGTCAGAGTTTTACGATTCCAAAATTTCTGAGATAAAATCGCTGTTAGAAAATTCTTAAAATGCCTTCTGATTTTGAATTATTACAAAATCATAAAAAACTGAATAGGGAATTCTATCTCCGCCCGGTTGTTAAAGTGGCAAAAAATCTTTTAGGCAAAATTTTCGTCAAAATTGAAAAAGATAATTTATTAGCTGGAGTGATTGTCGAAGTAGAAGCTTACGATGGAGTTAAAGATGAAGCCTCACATTCATTCAGAGGGTTAACAAAAAGAAACAGACATATGTTTTTTGAGGGTGGATTTACTTATGTTTATTTATCTTATGGAGTTCATAATTGTCTTAATGTTGTAACTGGCAAAAAAGGTTATGGCGCAGCAGTTCTAATAAGAGCAATGGAACCTTTAATCGGAATCTCAACATTTGCTTTAAGGAGATTCAGAAGAAAAGAATTATTATATAAAAAAGATTTTCAAAATTTATTAAATGGTCCCGGGAAAATCTGTCAGGCGTTTAATCTTACAAGAGATGATTCAGGCAAAGATTTACTTCAAGACGAGTTATTCATTTTAGATTACAAAAAAATTAATAAAAAATTGATTAAATCTTCCCAAAGGATTGGAATTTCAAAATCTGTTTATTTGCCCTGGAGATTTTTTATATCAAACAGTAAATTTTTATCGAGATGAGTGACAGAACCCCTAAAAACATACTAATTGTTCGAACAGACCGAATCGGCGATGTAGTTTTATCCTTACCCGTTGTATCCGTAATAAAAGAATATTATCCTGATTGTAAGGTAAATTTTTTAATCAGAGAGTACACAAAATCTATAACGGATGCAAATCCTTTAATAGATAAATCAATTATTATAAAAGAAGAAAATGGCAAATTCAGGATTTTTGAAAATGTCAGAATGTTAAAAAAATATCATTTTGATGTTGTTATTATCTTATATCCGACATTCATACTTACTTTAATAATGTTCCTTGCGGGTATAAAAAAAAGAATCGGAACTGGATACAGATTGTACTCTTTTCTATTCACAGATAAAATTTATGAGCATAGAAAAGATGCAAAAAAACACGAATTAGAGTACAACTTTAGTCTTTTAAAGAGTATTGGAATTGATTTCAGACCTGGCATAAATAATGTAAAATTTAATCTTAATTTATCTGATAGTTCTTTGAATAAAATTGATATGCTTCTGGAGGCCAATAATATTCATCCCGAAGATAGATTTGTTATAATACATCCAGGCAGTGGTGGAAGTGCAGTTGATTTACCAGTTGATAAATTTAAAGAAATAATAAAAAAATTATCAGATTCAGATATTTATATTATTTTGACCGGCAACAAAAATGAAAAAAAGATGTGTGATGAATTGACTATAAATGAAAAGGTTAAAAACTTTTCAGGATTATTGACTCTAGAGGAATTATTAGCTTTAATTAGCAAATCCTTGTTATTGGTCGCAAATTCAACTGGTCCTATACATATTGCAGCAGCACTTGGAAAACAGACTTTTGGATTCTATCCGAAAATAAAATCTTGCTCCGCTCAAAGATGGGGACCATATACAGATAAAAGATTTATTTATGAACCAGAACTAGATTGCAGAGATTGTAATCGCAAACAATGTGAAAAACTAAATTGTATGAATTTCATTAATATCAACAATGTAATTATTGATATAAAAAATTTTTTAGATAATAAAATGGAGAATAAAAATGTTCACTAAAACAATATTGTTCCTTTTTTTAATTCAGTTTTATGTATTGGGTAATGCAACGTCTGATCAATTAAGGAAAGTGAATAACAACGCATTCAAAGTTGGAGAGAAACTTACTTTTGATGTAAAACTTGGATTTGTTGTGGTTGGTATCGCTAATTTTCACATACCGACCATAAAAAGAATATCTGGACGAGAAGCATATCACGTAAATTTTGAAGTCAATACGGTTCCTAGTTTTGATGCATTTTTCAAAGTAAGAGACAGATATGAAACTTATATTGATGTCGAGGGTATTTTTCCTTGGAGATTCGAGCAGCACATAAGAGAAGGAAAATTTTCCAGAGATTATTCTGCATTTTTTGATCAGAGAAAAGGACGAGTAAAAACAAGTGAAGGAGAATACGAAATTCCCAGATATGTTCACGATATCGTTTCAGCTTTTTATTATACAAGAACTTTAGATTATTCAAACCTTAAAAAAGGAGATAAGATTAAACTTCAGAATTTTTATCGAAATAAGGTTTATGATTTAGATGTGGTTTATCACGGGAAAGAAACTATTACAGTACCCGCAGGAAAATTTGATTGCATCATTGTAGAACCTTTAGTCCAGGAAGGAGGATTATTCAAACATGAAGGGAATATATTAATCTGGCTGACTGATGACGATCTAAAAATTCCAGTGCGTGTTAAAACGAAAATAATTGTAGGTTATATAGATGCTGATTTGACAAATTATGAAGGATTAGCTGGCCAATTAAAATCAAAAGTCAAATAAATAAAAAGAGGTTATCCATTATAAAGGATAACCTCAAAATTTTTCGAGGATACTTTTAGGAAGCGCTGGATCCAACCATATTTACACTTACTTCAACCTCTTCTGCTACTTTTTGTCCAACAACTTTATTTTTGACTCCAAAATCTGATAGCTTAACTTTGAATTTTGCCTGAACACCTAATAAATCTCCGGGAGCTCTTTGTTTGGTTTGTTCGCTTTCAACTAAATAAGTTAATGTTGCATCACCTGAAATCTTTTTTGTTATACCTTTTAGAGTAAAATCTCCGCTGAACTTAATTTGCAATCTGTTATCAGCAAGCTGTATAACCTCAGTAACTTCTTTTATTGTAAATTTAATATTAGGATACTTGGAGGCATCTAACCAGTTTTCATCTCTTAAATGCTCATCTCTTAGATCAATGCCGGTTTTAATAGAGGCAGTAGAAACTGAAATTTCCCCATTTAAGGATTTAATGTCATTTACTTTTAGTGAAACTTTTCCATTGATGTCATTTGTGAGACCAGTTATATCTTCAAGTGGTGTGGTACTATAGAATGAAGCTTGGTTTCTTTTACCCTGGTCTGTAAAATTAAAAGTTTTTTCTCCAGATGAAGATACATTAAAGCCCTGAGCAAAAAGTGAAAAGCTAAATACTAAAACAAAAAATGATAAAATTAGTTTTCTCATTATAGTTCCTTTCTTTTAGTTTTTAATAAATAATTTATAGCAATTGTTATTATAATAATGAAGCTAATAGCAGCAACTGAATAATCCAAACCTAAAATAAATTTATCAACCCAAATCTCATTTTTAACCCCAAGCAATTTGTCCAATTCTGTTGTGTTGTCAACTAAAATTTTGGTTTTAGTAAATATTTCAGCTCCGTGAGATAGCCAAACGGCAAGTATTACAATTATGGCCAGAGTTGCTAAAAAGTTTATTATTCGTTGATTTCTATTCATTCTAAGCAATATAGTTTTAGTAATAAAAAGGATATATTTTAAACGAATTTTTAGAATAATTAGTTCATTATAGAATTCCTATGAAAAACAATTACAAAATAATATTTATTGGGGGAGGGATTGTTGGACTTTCCTCAGCATTTAAATTACTTGAAAAGAATAAAATTGATCTTCTATTGCTAGAAGCTGAAGATTCTTTAGCAAAACATCAAACTGGTAACAATAGTGGTGTTATTCATTCCGGACTCTATTACAAGCCAGGCTCATTAAAAGCAAAAAATTGTTCTATCGGTCGTGAAATGCTCTATGATTTTTGTAATAAATATGAAATTCCCCACGAAAGGTGCGGAAAAATTGTTGTTGCTACAAATCAGGATGAAGTACAGACTTTGAGAATGTTGGAACAAAGAGGAATTGAAAATGGACTCAGTGAATTAAAGCATCTTAACCAAAATGAAATTAAAAATTATGAGCCTTATGCCACTGGAATAGAGGCGATTTATGTTCCTTATACGGGAATAATTGATTATGTTTCTTTTTGCAATAAGCTGTCTGATTTGATTAAAGAAAGAGAAGCAACAATAAAACTTAACTCAAAAGTTTTGAAGATTAGCTTCATTAAAAATAAAATATTAGTAGAGACAAATTATGAAGAATATTTCTGCGACTATCTTATCAATTGCGCCGGATTGTACTCTGATAAAATTGTTGAGTTATGTGGTTTAGTTCCTGAAGTAAAAATAATTCCTTTCCGCGGTGAATACTATAAACTAAAAAAAGAAAAAGAATATTTAGTAAAGAATCTAATCTATCCTGTTCCTGATCCCAGATTTCCATTCTTAGGAGTTCATTTCACAAGAATGATTAGAGGAGGTGTTGAGTGTGGGCCAAATGCTGTTTTAGCTTTTAAGAGAGAAGGATACAAAAAGAGTGATTTTGACCTGTTACAGATTTTTGAACTCATTAGTTATCGCGGCTTTTGGAAAATGGCTAAGAAATACTACAAAATGGGATTTGAAGAATTTAGAAGATCTTTTAGTAAAAAACTTTTTACAAAATCTTTACAAAAATTAATCCCAAGCATTACTGAAGATGATTTGGTTTCTGGTGGGTCAGGAGTTAGAGCACAAGCTTTGGATAATAATGGAAATCTAATAGATGATTTCAGGATTATTCAAACAAATAATATGATTCACGTTTTAAACGCACCATCTCCTGCTGCCACTGCATCATTAAGTATTGGTGACACTATTTCAAATATGATTATTAAGAACTTTAATCTTTAGAATATATGTTCATTCTTGATAAGTTAAAGCAAACATTAGAAATAGATGATCTTATTTTATTAAGGAAAGAAATTCATAATATTAGTCAAAATATTATTTCGGACTCTGCAAAAGATACGGTTTTTATTAAATCGGAACTTGAACAAATTCTTAAAACACAAACCATAGAGAGAACAAAATATTATATAAAAAGACTGATAAAAGCATTATCAGAAGAAAAAAAATCGCGATATAACGACTTAAATCTTCATAGATGGAAACAATACGAACATATAATTACCGATAGTCTTTGGGTTTTTGAGAACAGAGATACATCCGGTGCCCACAATGCTAAATATTGGGGTAATTTTATACCACAAATTCCAAATCAATTAATTCAAAGATATACGAAAAAAGGGGAAACAGTACTTGATCCATTCGTTGGAAGCGGAACAACTTTAATTGAAGCAGGAAGATTGCAAAGAAATTCAATAGGTATTGATATTTCTGAAGAAGCGATTAGCCTTTGCATAGAAAATCTTAGTAAAGAGAAAATTACAAATAATGTATTTACTGAATTAGTTAATGAGGATTCATTAAGATTTGATTTATCAAAAATATTAGCCAAACATAGCACTAAAAAAGTTCAGTTTATTATCCTCCATCCGCCTTACTGGGATATCATTAAATTCAGCAAGAGAGAAAGCGATTTATCAAATTGCAAAACTTTAAATGATTTTCTTTCTTCACTTGAAAAGTGCGTGGCTAATTTTTATGATTATCTTGAAAAGAAACGCCACCTCGCTCTTATAATTGGCGATAAATATTCAAAATCTGAATGGATACCGCTTGGCTTTTTATCAATGCAACGAATATTAAAGTTTGGTTTCAGATTAAAATCTATAGTAGTAAAAAATTTTGAAGATACTACCGCTAAAAGAAAGCAAAAGGAATTATGGCGTTACAGGTCCTTAGCAGGAGGATACTATATTTTTAAACACGAATATATTTTTATTTTTCAGAAGGTATGAGGGGCTGTCCAAAAAGTAATTTTGTCATCACGAACGAAGTGAAGTGATCTCATTTTTGAATTAAAAGATAAAGATTGCTTCACTCGAAGACTCGTTCGCAATGACTTTTTACCTCTTTTGGGACAGCCCCAATTTTTATCTGACCTTGATTTTCTTTTCCTTTATTAGCTTTGCGATATGAGCTGTTCCGTTTTTGCCAATGGTCTTTAAAGCTTTTGCTGAAAGTTTAATCGTTACAAATCTGTTTAATTCCTGAACCCAAATTCTCTTTTTCTGCAAATTAGGTAAGAATCTTCTATTTGTTTTATTGTGAGCGTGAGATATACTGCTACCATAGGCCACACCCACACCGGATACTTGACATTTTCTTGACATTGTTCAACTCCTTTTAAAAAATGAGGGTCAAATATAACAAAACTGATTTAGAAAATCATAAAAATTTATACTTCAATAATACAATGAAAATTCTGTGAAAAATATTTTAAAAACTTCAAAGTATAGCTTGATAGATTTGATAAAACTAATTATTTTTCTACCAAGATAAGGCTTAAAAAAAATGTTGATAATTTGTTAATATCTCTGATATGTGAAAACGTTTCACAGATTCGAAAATCTAAATGTTGATTGTTATTTGTTAAAATGACTAAAATATATTTCTGTAAGTTTATAATATTTAATAAGTTAGCTCATTTTGCCATAATGTTAATAAGTTGTTAATTTAATTAAATTAAAGAAGTTAAAGTTAATTTAATGTTAAAATTCAAATTCTAATTCCTGATGAAAATAGTGGATAACTTAAAAGTACAACTCTCGGAAAAAACAGAAATTGTAACTAACCAGGATGCTAAATATTTGTGGAAGAAATGTTTAGCGATAATTAAAGAGCAAGTCAAACCTATAACTTTTAATACCTGGTTCAACCCAATTATTCCTTTGGAATACAATGATAATAATTTAAAGATTCAATTGCCAACACAATTCTTCTGGGAATGGATAGATGAGCACTACAGCTCAATATTAATGAATGCTGTTCATCGGGTAATTGGTCCGGCTTGTAAATTATCTTTCATTGTCAAAGAAGAAGTAGAAAACGAAAAACCACCGATTAGTATCGTTGAGGTTAAATCAAATGGTTCAAATGGAAAAAACAACAATCTGCCACCTATTGAATCAAATCTTAATCCGAGATATCAGTTTTCAAATTTCATTAAAGGTGAAGGCAATCAACTAGCAAGAGCTACAGCACTCGCAATCAGTGACAATCCGGGAGAAACATCTTTCAATCCGTTTTTTATTTATGGCGGAGTTGGACTTGGCAAAACTCATTTAATTCAAGCCATTGGAAATAAAATTTCTGAAAAATTTCCTGATAAAAGAGTTCTTTATGTATCTGCTGATGATTTCACACGAAAATTCGTTGATGCAATTCAAAATCATCAAGCAAATGAATTTCAGAATTTTTACAGGAGTATCGATGTTTTGATTATTGATGATATTCAGTTTTTATCGGGAAAAGAAAAAACACAGGATTTGTTTTTCCATATCTTTAATACTCTGCATCAGGCAAGAAAGCAAATCGTTTTATCAAGCGATAAACCACCAAAAGAATTAAAAGGATTAGATGAAAGATTAATTTCGCGTTTTAAGTGGGGTCTGCAAGCTGATATTCAACCTCCGGATTTTGAAACCAGAGTTGCTATTCTTAACAGCAAAGCTCAGGAATTTGGAATGAATATATCTCCACAACTTATTGAATTTATATCAACCAATATTACTTCAAATATAAGAGAGCTTGAAGGTTGTTTAATTAAAATGCTTGCAACAGCTACGATTAGTTCCAAAGAAATTGATATGGAGCTTACCAGAAAAATCGTGAAAGAAATTGCTTCAGATAAAAAAGTAAGCCTTGGAATTGATGATATCACCAAAATAGTCTGTGAATTCTTATCCATTCCTGAAAATAAAATAAGAGAAAAGACCAGAAAAAAGGAAATTGTTTTTGCAAGACAAATTGCTATGTATCTTTCAAAAGAATTTACAAGTAATTCATTAAAGACTATTGGCCTTTATTTTGGCGGCAGAGATCACTCAACAGTAATTCACTCTTGTAATTTGATTGAAAAGAATATCGGGTCAGACCCTTATCTACAGGATGTAATTGAAAAACTCCGGTCTAAAATAGATATGATTATTTAGATGACCATTTATTCTGCCTTAAATTCTTTGTCCAAAAAGTGTTTAAACCAAAATTGAACGTACTCTCTGTATTGATGATTTCTTTTGGGGAATCCATAACCGTGTCTTTCATTCGGATAAATCATCATTTCAAAATCTTTGTTTAAAGAAATCATTTTATCAACAAACTGAATTGTATTCTGCATATGAACATTATCATCAAGACTACCGTGAGTTATTAACAAATATCCCTTGTATTTATCTATATGACTGAGAGCTGAGCCAAATTTATAACCTTCAGGATTTTCTTCAGGTGTGTCCATATATCTTTCTGTATAAATATTATCATATAATTTCCAGTCAGTCACCGGGAAATCTGATATGCCGTGTGTGAAATAATCAGCTCCAAAAGTCAAAGCAAAGCAAGTCAGGTAACCGCCATAACTCCCACCTGTTATTCCAATTTTTGTTGTATCAATAAATGAAAGTGTTTTAAGATATTTTACTGCTTCTATGTAATCATTCATTTCCCATTTACCCAGATTTCTATGCATCAATGACATTCCTTTCTTACCAAAATGTTCACTACCGCGATGGTCAACAATAAAATAAATAATATCATTTTGCGAAATGTAGAATCTATCAAGAAACATAGAGAAAGAATTTCTGACATCTTTTCCACCAGGTCCACCGTAAATTGAGAACAAGACAGGATATTTCTTTGACTTGTCAAAGTTTGGTGGCAAAACCCATAATGCTGGTAATTCTATTCCATCGGAAGTTTTTATTGTTAATAATTCAACTTTCCCAAGCTTATAATCATTAAATATATCTTTTTTCCTTTCTAATAAAACTCTGATTGTATTTCCCTCAGAATCACAAATTTCTGTAAACCCTGGATTTGTAATCGAACTATATGTTGTAATAAAATATGAACCATTTTCAGATACTCTTGTTGAATGCGAGCCTTCAGATTTAGTAAGCCTTATTAAGTTCTTACCATCAAATCCAACAGAGAACAAATGGTTTTCTAATGAATTGTCTTTATTCGCTTCAAAATATACTTTTTTATTTTTTTCATCTACATTAACAATCTTTGTAACAGTCCACTCGCCTTTTGTTAATTGATTCTTTAAATTTCCATTCATATCATAAAAGTAAAGATGTCTGAATCCACTTTTATCTGAGCGAAGAATAAATCCCTGATTATCTTTAAGAATAATTATGTCTTCAAAAAATTCAACAAATGAATTTTGTTTTTCTTCATACACTAATCTGCTTTTTCCGGATAAGGGATTTGCTGCAAAAATTTGCAAATAATCCTGACTGCGATTTAGCACTTGATAAAATAATTCTTTGCTGTCCGGAGTCCAAAACACCCAAGCTGTGTATTGATCCAAGGTTGTATCTTCTTCAACAAAAGTGATACTATTATCTTTCAAGTGAGCAATATGCAAGCTGACATTTGGATTGGGATCGCCTGCTTTTGGATAATGCTCCCATTCTAATTTTCCTCTGCTTCCATCAGCAATATAAAGTGGAAATTTTGGTACGGGAGAATCATCAGTTTTTAGAAATGCAATCATCTCACTATTCGGTGACCAGTAAAAAGCACGGTAATTAGAGGCTCTGCCAAGAATCTCTTCATAATAAACCCAGGAAGCATAACCATTTTTCATAGTTTCAGAACCATCAAAAGTCAGTCGGATTTCTTTTTGCATATCAACGTCAGAGTAATATAAATCATTGTTCATTGTGTAAGCTATTTTTTTACCATCGGGAGAAAATGTTGGGTTTTTTCTTTCCCCTTTTTGATTTGTCAATTGAACTAATTTTTTACTATCAGTATTGAAATAGAAAAAATTATCCTCTTTCTTAAATAGAAATCCTTTGTAATCATTGCTTGTTGCGATTCGACTATCCATTGTTAATTCATTTTCTAAAAGGATATCATCATAATCAGAAAAATTCAGAAATATTTCCTCTTCACCTGTTCTTGCATTAACTTTTACTAAACTTGCTGCCGGACTTCTTTTTTGAATCAGGTAATTTTCATCATCTATCCATTTTATTATTTGAAGAGGTGTGTTAAATAATCTTGGTTCTGAAAAAAGATAAACCTGTTGAAATGAAAGTTCTTTCTCCTGAGCAAAAGAATAAACCTTGTAAATGGAATTGATATTAAATATTAAAGCAAAAATTATTGCGATAAATTTTTTCATAATAACTCCAGATTTTAATCAGTTAAAGATTTATATTCAGGGTGTCTTTCAATAAAAACCCTAACATAGGAACAGGTTGGGATAACCACAAAATTGTTTTCTTTAGCATAGTCTAAAGCGGCTTTGACAACCTTTTCAGCCAAGCCTTTTCCTCTTAGTTGAGGAGGGGTATATGTTGTATATAATTCCATTATTCTATCGTTTAATGAATAAGATACATACGAGGATGCATTATCTATTTTTATAAAGAAAGAACTATTATTAGTGTCGTGGATTACTTCCATAATTTTTTATAATATGTTTCTGATTTTAAATTCCTCTACCAAATTATCATAACCTTTAAATTGAATACCATCCCAGCCTGAAATTTTTGCACCTTCCACATATTCTTCGATGTCGTCAATAAAAATAAGTTCCTCGGAGGGAATGTCAGAATAGTTCTCTACAAATTTATAAATCTCTTTTTCTGGTTTTATAAATCCAACTTCGTGTGATAGGAAAAGTTTATCGAATTGTTTGAGGAAATCATAATGCTCATATCCATATTTTTTATGAATCGAGTTCGTATTTGACAACAGAAAAAGTTTATAATCAGTTTTAAGTTTTGGCAGAAGACTAATGACATCTTCATTTAAAGAAAAAATGTCAGACCAATACTTACAAAATTCTTCTGCAGTAATATAGTTTTCAGACCACTGAAGCATAAGAGCTATAAATTCATCCTCAGATATTTTACCTTTTTCAAAATCCCTGTGAATATGATAATTATCTTTGTAAATTTTAATGAAAGACTCTCCCAATCCTGGTTTATGCTGATTGAGAGAGTTTATAAAAATCTGATAATCAAATGGAATGAGAACTTGCCCCAGATCAAAAACAATTGCAGAATATTTTCTTTTTATCATTCAGAAATTGTAAAAATTTCGTCTGA